>CANCAR010000016.1 GCA_947374125.1 Hyphomicrobiales bacterium
ATCTTTGGATCCATCTCGCGGGAGGACCGGGCACAAATTACCGACGCACTTGGCAAAGTCGGCCTCGCGGGTTTCGAAAACCGCCTTATCGGCACGCTTTCGGGCGGTCAAATGCAACGCGTGCTTTTCGCCCGGCTGATGGTGCAGGATGCCGATGTCATCCTAATCGACGAACCCTTTGCCGCCATCGACACGAAGACCGTGCATGATTTGATGCATCTTGTAAAACACTGGCACAAAGAGGGCCGCACCATCATCGCCGTCTTACACGACATGGCATTGGTTTCTGAATTTTTCCCCGATTGCCTGATGCTCGCCCGCGAACCGGTCGCTTGGGGACGAACCGCCGATGTAGTGACAGAAGCCAACCTCGCCAAAGCCCGTTCCATGATTGAAGCCTATGATCCCAGCGCTGATTTTTGCGAGCGGGCAGCATGAACACGCTAACACTATTCTACGATCTGTTCGTCGCTCCCTTTGCCGAGTTCGGCTTCATGCGACGCGCCTTGGTGGGGTCGATGGCGCTCTCGCTTGGGGCTGGGCCAATCGGTGTTTTTCTGATGCTTCGGCGCATGAGCCTGGTCGGTGATGCCATGGCGCATGCTATTTTGCCGGGGGCGGCACTCGGCTATCTTTTCGCCGGGCTTTCCTTAGGCTTCATGACGGCCGGTGGTTTAATCGCCGGCTTTGTCGTTGCTCTGCTGGCGGGCCTCGTAACCCGCATAACGGTCCTGAAGGAAGATGCAGCACTCGCCTCCTTTTATCTCATCTCTCTCGCGGGTGGCGTCGTGCTGGTATCTTTACGCGGTTCGAATGTTGACCTGTTGCACGTGCTCTTCGGATCGGTGTTAGCGCTTGACGATTCGACGTTGCTGCTTCTCGCATCGTCCGCGACCATCAGCCTTGTAACGCTTGCCATCCTCTTTCGTCCATTGGTCCTCGAATGCGTCGACCCCCTCTTTTTGCGCACGGTCAGCAAAAGCAGCGGAGTTACCCATCTCGGATTTTTGGCTCTGGTCGTCCTCAACCTCGTCGCAGGGTTTCATGCGCTGGGTACATTGCTGTCGGTTGGCCTGATGATGCTACCTGCGTTTGCCGCACGATTTTGGACTTCGACCCTTGAGGGCATGATCGCGACAGCCACTTTGATCGGATTTATCTCAAGCTATCTCGGGATTATCGCATCTTATCACGCGGGCACTCCAACGGGGCCCACGATTATCTTATGTGCTGGCGTTATTTATCTCCTTTCAATCCTCATCGGACGTCGCAACGGGCTACTCCTTCGCTTCATTCCCCGTAAGCACCTCGAAGCCTGATATTCAGACCTAGACGGGTATAGACATGCATTTTAAAAATAGTGGAATAATATTATTCATTTTGGCGCTGCTATGCGGAACAGTAAAAGCCCAAGAAAATATCCAAGTTGTTGCCAGTTTTTCAATTCTTACCGATCTAATTCAACAAATTGGCGGCGATCGCGTGTCAGTGGATACACTCGTTGGTCCAGAACAAGACGCACACGTCTTTGATCCCGCCCCGAAAGACGCTATTCGAATAGCTAGAGCAAGGCTCGTTATAATAAATGGGTTTGGCTTTGAAGGCTGGATGGAACGATTGGTGAAAGTATCGGCCAGTAAGCCAAACTTAATCACGGCAACTTCCGGCGTAAACCCACACAGTCAAAAGGATGACCACGGACATGACGGCATTGATCCTCATGCCTGGCAGGATGTCAGTAATGTAAAAATTTATGCAGCCAATATAAAGGATGCACTAATAGCGATAGATCCCTCGAGTAAAAGTACCTTTGATTTAAATTTTGCTCGTTATGACGCTCAACTTTCCTCACTCGACGCATTTATACGAACATCGATCGCGACCATTCCACCTGAACGACGTAAAATCGTAACAACTCACGATGCCTTCGGCTATTTCGAACGGGCCTACGGCGTCTCCATGATCGCACCGCAAGGTGCTTCGACTGAATCCGAGGCATCAGCCAAAGATGTTGCGAGGATCATTCGGCAAGTGAAGATGGAAAATGTTCCGGCGGTTTTCATTGAAAACATCTCTGATCCTAGGCTCGCCGAACAAATCGCAAAGGAATCTGGTGCCAAGATTGGAGGAAAACTGTATTCAGACGCACTTTCCAACGAAAATGGTCCAGCAGGGACTTACATCACGATGATGGAAACCAATATAAGAGAACTGACCAAGGCGATGCTGCCATAGTCTGGCCCGCCCTCCTTTTGCGTCCGGAGACCACCATGTCCGATAAGATACCTGTCACCGTCCTCACCGGCTATCTCGGCGCTGGAAAAACAACGCTGTTAAATCGCATCCTCACCGAACCACATGGCAAGAAGTTTGCCGTCATCGTCAATGAATTTGGTGAAATAGGCATCGATAATGACCTGGTTGTTGGTGCAGATGAAGAAGTATTCGAAATGAACAACGGCTGCATTTGCTGCACCGTTCGCGGCGATTTAATCCGCATTATTGAAGGTTTAATGAAGAGAAAAGGTAAATTTGACGCCATTATCGTTGAAACAACAGGCCTTGCAGATCCAGCCCCCGTCGCTCAAACCTTTTTTGTCGATGAGGATGTATCAGCCCGTGCTCGGCTTGACGCTGTCGTCACTGTTGTAGATGCCCGATGGTTGAAGGATCAGTTGAAAGACGCACCAGAAGTCAAAAACCAGATCGCATTTGCAGATGTTATCATACTTAATAAGATCGATCTCGTAAGCGCAGATGAATTGGCCAATGCTGAAAAGAGCATTCGCGCGATAAATGCTTATGCGACCATTCACAAAACCACGCGTTCGTCGGTTCCCCTCGATGCCGTGCTTGGTAAAAATGCTTTCGATCTTGATCGAATCCTTGATATCGCGCCGGAATTTCTTGAAGACGTCCATGTTCATCACGACGAGGCTATTCAATCCGTAGCCCTTACGGTGCCAGGTGATATCGACCCAGAGAAATTCATGCCTTGGATAAACGAATTTACTCAAAAAGAAGGGCCAAATATCTTGCGTTGCAAGGGAATTTTGTCCTTCAAAGACGAGAATAAGCGGTTCGTTTTTCAAGGCGTGCATATGATATTAGATGGCGATCTACAGCGGGATTGGAAGCCGGAAGAAACACGGCAGTCAAAAATGGTTTTCATTGGCCATCAACTGAACCGTGCCGCCATTGAGAAGGCCGTCGAGGCCTGCCGCGCATGAGCGAGCCCCAACAAGAATCGCTTACCCAACGCGTTGTACCCATTGAAGCTGGCACCCATGTAATTCGTGCCCAGTTTTTGGGTGAGGATCCTACCTTGGCGCTTGCCGACGGCCGAATTCTTACCGGTGCAGCCGGAGCGTTTGTTTCGCCGCACGGCGATGCGGCCATACTCGTAGCCGCGTGTAATGGCATAATCCTCCTAACAGGTGGGGATGATGGCAAAGTTATAGCCACGTCACCAGGCGGTGCATCCGAAACGCTCGGCGACGAAAAGGGGCGTTGGATCGACGCGCTCGCCATTGGTCCTTCTGGGGATATCGCTTGGTCGACCGGCAAGAAAGTCGTCGCCCGAGATGGCAAAGGTGAGAGGAAAGAATGGACAGCACCATCCACGGCACAAGGACTTATCTTTGCCCCTAAAGGCTACCGCTTAGCCATAAGCCATTACAATGG
The DNA here is from genome assembly GCA_947374125.1 of Hyphomicrobiales bacterium. Lineage (GTDB taxonomy): Bacteria > Pseudomonadota > Alphaproteobacteria > Rhizobiales > Beijerinckiaceae > CAIUPE01. Next base: position 3,685 of record CANCAR010000016.1, read on the forward strand.
TGTGAGTCTTTGGTTTCCAAACACGGAAGGCGTGCCGGAAGTTCGCGAATGGAAGGGTTCGCATCTTGACGTAACCCTATCGCCTGACGGACGGTTTCTTGTAACCTCTATGCAGGAAAACATGCTGCATGGTTGGCGCCTTGCCGATGGTAAAGATATGCGAATGTCCGGCTATCCATCAAAAACCCGCAGTTTTTCTTGGTCGCACGACGGGCATTGGCTCGCCACGTCCGGCGCAGATGCCGCTATCATCTGGCCCTTTAAGGACAAAGAGGGCCCAATGGGCAAGGCCCCGCGCGAATGCGGCGTTCGCCATTCGAAAGTTTCATCCGTTGCCTTCCATCCCCGCGCCCTTGTCGTCGCCATTGGGTATGAGGACAGTTGCATCCTGCTTTGTCGTCTTACGGATGGTGCGGAACTGCTTGTGCGTCCCACCACCAAAGAGGGCGGCAAAGTCACTTCAATGGGCTGGAACCGTACCGGCAACCGCATGATTTTTGGCACGGAAGAAGGTGCGGCTGGCGTGCTTACGTTACCTTGATCGGTGCAACAACGCGGCCTACTTTTCGCTCCTATTATTGCTCAATTAAGTCGAGTTGCATGAAATGATTATCGATGAAGCGGCCATCATCAGGTAATCGGATGGCTTGAGGTTCGGTACCATACCGGAGAAATCCCATGCTTTCATAAAGCCTTAGGGCAGTAAGGTTACCGTCGGCGACAGAGAGCATGACAGCGAGAAAGCCGAGCTGCTTCGCTTCCGCAATGGTTTGCACCATCATCGCCTTTGCAATGCCTAAGCAACGATGTTCCGGCGCAACATAGACACTCCATATTTCGGCTTTATGGCGTTGTTTCGTGGCGCGGCGTGCTGTCAATGACAAGGTCACGACGCCCGCAAGTGTATCGTCTACAAAGCCACCAAAGACGACGTTGCGTTGAATGCGCTCAACCGCATGCGACACGGGCACGTCCCATTCGTCAGCCGTCGACGCATACACATCAGGATGGTCCCGAAGCGCGCGTTGCCGTAGTTCAAGAAATGCCGCTGCATCATCGACCCCAAGTTGCCGTACTGTGATCAACGTCATGCAGAAAACCTCCCCCCGCCGTTTAGGCGGAGAGCTAAACCAGATGCGGATGACAATCTGGTGAATTCAGAAGTCCCTAGCGAACCAGAACATTTCGGAACTGCCAAGGGTCTGAACGGTCAATATCTTCCGGAAACAAGCCAGGGCGTCCTGCAAGCGGTGTCCAATCCGTATAATGGCCTTCGATCGATCCTAGATAGGGCCTTTGGATTTCAAGACAACGACGAAAGTCGATGTCGTCAGCCTCAACAATTCCCGACTCCGGATTTTCGAGAGCCCACACCATTCCTGCCAATACCGCCGAGGTAACCTGCATACCAGTTGCATTCTGATAAGGAGCTAGCCGACGGGTTTCTTCAATAGAAAGGCGCGAGCCAAACCAATAGGCATTTTTCGCGTGGCCATACAGCAATACGCCCAACTCATCGCCACCATCGACGATTTCGTTTTCGTCGAGAATTTTCCATTCAGCCTGTCGCTCCCCGCCTTGACCAAACATTTCGTGCAGCGAAAGAACAGCGTCGTTGCAGGGATGATAAGCATAGTGGCAGGTTGGACGGTACGCGACTGCTCCCGTCCCATCCTTCACGGTCAGATAATCCGAAATTGAAATCGCTTCATTATGCGTAACCAAAAATCCGTACTGCGCCTTCGCCGTAGGCACCCAAGTACGAACACGGGTATTCCCACCCGGTTGCATCAGATAGATAGCAGATTGGCAACCCGTTGAATGCGTTCGACCGTTCTCTGGAAACCATTTTTCATGGCTCCCCCAGCCTAGTTCCGCTGGTTGAAGACCTTCGGACACAAATCCCTCCACGGACCATGTATTAACGAACATACCGCGTATCTTGGGTTTACTTGCGCGCTGCGTATCTCGTTCGGCGATATGGATCCCTTTGACGCCTAGCTGATGCGCTAAATCTGCCCATTCCGATTTCGTCGTTGGATCATCACCCAAAACGTCCATATCGTTCTTTAAATTGAGCAAAGCCTGCTTGACGAACCAAGAGACCATACCTGGATTGGCTCCACAGCAGGAAATGGCCGTTGCCCCGCCCGGCGATCGGCGTCGAAGGTCAAGAATAGCTTCACGAAGCGCGTAATTGGATCGTTCACCGGGGCCCTTGGATTTATCAAAATAAAAGCCGAGCCAAGGCTCCGCAACCGTATCAATATACAAAGCATCCAATGACCGAACAAATTCCATGATGTCATGCGAAGAGGTATCGACTGAAAGATTGATACAAAATCCCTGACCGTCTCCCTCGGTTAGCAATGGAGCCAGCAATTCTCGATAATTGCCCGGCGTCACCGCCTGATGAATAAAACGAATACCACGCTCGTCCAAAAGAGCCCGGTGTGCGTCTGAAGGATCAATGACCACAAGGCGTTTCGGATCAAAATCAATGTGACGTTCCATCAACGGGAGGATACCACGGCCAATTGAGCCGAAACCTATCAATACAATTGAACCTTCTACACGGGCTAATATCGAATTTTCGTCCAAAATTTAAACCTCTCCATCATTTTTTAAGCGAACGTTTGACCATTTACCTTAACGCAAAAACTAGATTTTTGATATGCTAACCGCGCAAACTTCGCGTCAAGCAGCTTCTCGTATGGATTTCTCGGGCACGGGAATAGAAGAAGCGAGACGATAATCCTCCAGTTCTCCTGTCGCCTTCACAAGACCCCAAGCCATTGAAAGCGCGTTAGGTTGGAGTTCGAGAGCTAGAAATCGATCACGTTCGACAGGCCCGGGCAGCCAAAGACCATCGGCTAAGCCTGCAGAAAATCCAAATCGGGCATAGTAGGGTGCATCTCCAACCAAAAGAACCGCCGCATATCCGGCTAATGCAGCCCTATTGAGCGCCGCGCGCATTAAAGACGCACCGATACCCCGCGACTGGCAAGCCCGCGACACCGCCAACGGGCCAAGTACGAGACCATCGTCCACGGTGCCTGCCTTTACATGCCAAAGACGAACAGTGCCGACGACTTCGCCGTTTAATTCAGCAATGAGCGCCAATCCCCGCGCAGGAACGCGGCCTTCGCGCAATCGCTCGCAGGTTTTCTCGAAACGCTCAATGCCGAAGGCCTCATCTAACAAGGCTTCGCGCACCGCTACATCGCCGATATTTTCCTCACGGATTGTGATCATGTTCGAACTCCTAGCCCGGCGCTCAAAGCCCGGGCCGTTCCTGGTGTCGTAAAATTGTGACAGTGGGACAGGCCGGGCGGATGAACCGCCGAGCCTTGAGGATTAACGCTCTTGCGTTGTTTCAGATCGCGTATGATCGAAGGGGTGGGAACCCGTTAAAGGCTACCGCCGAATAGGTGGTGGTATAAGCACCTGTTCCCTCAATGAGCACCTTATCGCCAATCTGAAGTGAGACTGGTAAAAAATAGGGCACCTTTTCGTAGAGAACGTCCGCGGAATCGCAGGTTGGGCCTGCAAGGACGCAAGGCGACATTTCGGATCCATCGTGATGGGTGCGGATCGGATAACGGATCGACTCGTCCATCGTCTCCGCAAGTCCACCGAATTTTCCGATGTCGAGATAAACCCAACGCACGTCATCGTCTTCTGATTTCTTTGAAATCAGAACGACTTCAGACTCGATAATACCCGCGTCACCCACCATACCACGGCCTGGTTCGATGATGGTTTCGGGCAAATTATTGCCAAAATGCTTCACAAGACCCCGGAAAATTGCTTCGCCATAGCTTTCAACGCCTGGAACCGGCTTTAAATATTTAGCCGGAAAACCGCCGCCAAGATTGACCATGGAGAGGTGCATCCCACGCTCTGCGCATTCGCGGAAGATGGCGGACGCCGAGCCAAGCGCCTGATCCCAAGCCTCGACATTGCCCTGCTGCGAGCCAACATGGAACGATACACCATAAGCCTCTAGACCTAGTCGGTGAGCATGTTCGAGTACATCAGAGGCCATTTCAGGTACACAGCCGAACTTTCTCGATAAAGGCCATTCAGCACCCGCGCCATCGCACAGGATACGGCAGAACACGCGGGCCTCAGGTGCCGCACGCGAGATTTTTTCGACTTCCGCCACACAGTCAACCGCGAAGAGACGCACGCCCAACGTGTAGGCGGTCGCGACATCGCGCTCCTTCTTGATCGTATTGCCGAACGAGATGCGATCAGCGGTTGCACCCGCAGCCAATGCCATTTCGATTTCGGCTACTGAAGCCGTATCAAAGCAAGAACCCATCGACGCGAGCAAACGCAGCACCGCCGGATCAGGATTGGCCTTCACGGCGTAATAAACGCTCGTGTCCGGCAAAGCGCGGGCAAAGGTCTGGTAGTTATCGCGAACGACATCGAGGTCGACAACAACGCAAGGACCATCCTCACGTCGGGTGCGTAAAAATTCACGAATGCGTGCGGTCATGGCACGAACCCCCCTTTTAGTCGAAGCCAATCGGCTTCATAATACAGAACATCGATTTACGACTTCCCGCGCCAGCGCGTTGGAAACGCCAGAGGGGTCGGGTCAACCGCGTGAACTGCCGTAGATTGGAAGGGAGATCCCCGCCGCACTGTTGGCAAGATGGACAAGCCTCTTCGGGTTCTCCGCCTTTGGAGGGCAGAGAGAGACGAAAAAGCCCGATCCGTCGTTGCTTTAAGTCGCGTCCCTCGGGGAGAACGAGGTACGCCGGTTTCGCCTCCGGCTGCCGGTTGATTATCGGATTCGTCGAGAAGATTGACGAACCCGGGCGGCTGTCCGGCCTCTTGTCCGGATGCCCACCAACCGACACACGACCACAGGCACGTGCGAAATTGGGCAAGGGGGAAATAGGGGCATTATCCCCCCATTGCAAGCGTTTTTTTTGTCATAATTTGTGTGACAGTGAACGGATAAAAAACAGCGTTAATTCAAGGTTCTAAGATCCTGTTGTCTTAAACCAAAGGCACTGGGCCCCCTCACTCCGCCGCCCGCTGCTGCGACTTCGGCACGATATCAATCCGGTAGCCCAACGCGTCGAGCACCTTGGTGATGGTGGCAAAACTTGGATTGCCCTCGGCGGAGAGGGCCTTGATCAAGCCCATGCGGCTGATGCCCGTCTCGCGTGCAAGCTGGCTCATGCCGCGGGCGCGGGCGACATGACCAAGCGAACGAACGAAAAACGCAGGATCATTATCCTCGGCGACAACGGCGAGATAATCGAGAATATCCTCTTCTGTCTTGAGAAAATCGACGATATCAAATCGCGTGAGTTTAAGTGTCATAGGTCTTCGCCTAATTCTTTGACCAACATTTTTGCTTTTAAAATATCGCGTGACTGCGAGCTTTTATCGCCACCACACACCATAACCACAACCGTGTTGCCACGCTTCACAAAATAGAGACGGTATCCCGGCCCATAGTGAATTCGGAATTCACTGATACCCTCGCCAATTGCTGCAACGTCACCGAAATTTCCTTCCGCAACCCGATCTAACCGCGAAATAATGACGAACCGGGCCTTCCGATCGCGAAGACCAGTAAGCCACGCCGAGAATTCATCCGTATATCTGATGTCAAACATAACTGTATACCATGATTATCAATTGTCAACTATGGTACGCAATACGGGGACGGATTTGTCTGACTAACGCGCTCTCATAAAAGCATTACCCCGCCGGATGCACTGTCCGCCAATGCCGCGCGATGTCGATGCGCTTCGCCACCCAGACCTTGTCGTGGCTCTGCACGTAATCGAGGAACTTCTCCAAGGCCAAAGCCCTGCCCGGGCGCCCGACGAGACGGCAATGCAGGCCGATATTCATCATTTTCGGCGCGCCTTCGGCACCTTCCCGCCAAAGGAGGTCGAAGCTGTCTTTGAGATATTGGAAAAAATGCTCGCCGGTATTGAACCCCTGCGGCGTCGCAAACCGCATATCGTTGGCATCCAGCGTGTAGGGTATAATCAGATGCGGACCCTTCGGGCCCTTCACCCAATAGGGCAGATCGTCGGCATAGGTGTCGGATGAATAGAGAAACCCGCCCTCCTCCATCACCAAATCCTGGGTGTTCATTGAGCAGCGGCCCGTATACCACCCCAAAGGGCGCTCGCCAGTGAGTTCTGTATGCAAGCGGATTGATTCAGCAATCTGGCGGCGCTCTTCCTCGATTGGCATGTCTTTATGCTCAACCCATTTCAACCCGTGCGAGGCGATTTCCCAATCGGCCTCTTGCATGGCCTTTAATTGATCCGGACTACGCGCCAAGGCCGAGGTGACGCCATACACCGTCACGGGCATGTTGCGCTTGGTTAACATGCGCCAGAGCCGCCAAAAGCCTGCACGGGCGCCATATTCATAAATCGATTCCATATTCCAGTGGCGTTGGCCCGGCCATTGCGCCGCGCCGACGATTTCCGACAAAAAGGCCTCAGAGGCGGCATCCCCATGCAAAATATTGTTCTCGCCGCCTTCCTCGTAATTGACAACGAATTGTACGCAGATATTGGCCCCATTAGGCCAATGGGGATCTGGGGTGTTGCGGCCATAGCCAAGCATGTCACGGGGATAGTCAGTCGTCATCAACGCCTCCTCAAACCAAGAAGGCTCAAAAGAAGCCGAGTATCGCGGGCAAGGCAAGTCTCAATAAGAGGCCTGCCACCGTTGTTACCAGAAGCGTCATGCCTAATCCGCGGTGCAACACCAGCAAAAGCACAAAGGCGAGCGCCGATAGCGCAACCGCATCCGGCCTAACACTGGCAAGGGTAACCGCTGGCCATTGGATCCAGCCGAATGTTAACTCGCCAATGTCAACAAACAGGACATGCAGCCCAAACCAAAACGCAACCCAAGCGACCACTCCCACCACCACCGCCGTAATCGCCGCAAGCGAGGCGGAAAGCCTTCGGTTCGAGCGGAGCCGTTCGAGATAGGGCGCGAGGGAGAAAATCCATAGAAACGAGGGTACAAAGGTCATCCAAAGGGTGAGCATCGCGCCCAACACACCGGCCCAGATGGGGTTCAGCAAACCCGGAGCGCGCATCGCCGCCAAAAACCCAACAAATTGCGTGACAAGAATCGTTGGCCCCGGCGTGGTTTCGGCTAATCCCAGCCCGTCCACCATTTCTTGGGGCGCGAGCCAGCCTTTGCTCTCAACGGCTGCTTGGGCGAGCCAAGCGAGAAGGGCATAGGCTCCACCAAACGTGACGGTGGCGAGTTTGGCAAAAAACAATCCAATATCCACTAACCTGTGGTCTGACCCGAGCATTAATGCCGTAAAGCCTAAAGGCACGAACCAAATGGTGACCCACAAAAAGATCGTCCGAAACGTCCGCCCGGTATGCCCCGGAGCGATTTCAGCCTTTACCTTGGGCGCGGCGGCGAGTGCGAAGAGCTGCGGCCAATAGGGACCAATCCAATAAGCCAAAGCGGCAACACAAAGCACTAGAGCGGGGAACGGAACGCGCAAAAGCCCGATGGCTGCAAAAGCAAAAGCGGATAATACCACCATCGCGCGCGTCTTAAAGGCCCGCTTCGAAATCCGAATAACTGCCTCAACGATCACCGCCAGAACTGCCGCCTTTAAGCCAAAGAACAAAGCGGCAACGAAAGGGACATGGCCAAGCAACGCATAGACCAAGGACAGCCCGAGCATCACAAAGGCACCGGGAAGAATAAACAAAACACCTGCCGCTAAGCCACCTTTTACACCGTGCAAGCGCCAGCCAATATAGGTGGCAAGTTGTTGCGCTTCAGGCCCCGGCAGCAGCATGCAGAAATTCAGCGCGTGGAGAAAACTCGTCTCGTCGATCCAACGCCGTTCAGCGACAACGCTCTTATGCAGCATAGCAATCTGCGCGGGGGCGCCGCCAAACGATAGGCAACCAATCCGTAACCAAAGTCGGATGGCTTCGCCAAATGGGACGTCGTTTTTCGATGTGTCCATGATCACTACCCCGCCCTTTTCCACTCGACCTATCCACCAGCCGTGACAGAGATGCAACGGAGACAAGCCCACCTTGCTGTCGTCATGCCGCTGATTTGTCGTTAAGGGAGGAACAACGCCACACGAAAACCCAATACGATGCCCGACGTAACCCATTCGACCGATTCCTCACGCCAGCGATTGATTGGCATCGCGCTGATCGCCGGCGCGTTTTTTCTGTTTTCGCTTCTCGACACGTCGGCCAAATGGCTGAACCACATCATTCCGACAATGGAAACGGTATGGAGCCGTTATGTGTTCAGCGTTATTTTCGTAATGATCGTTATCAATCCAAAAACAAAACCCGGTGTTTTGAAAACGAAAAAGCCCGGCCTTCAGGCTCTTCGTTCACTTTTTCTATTCACGTCGACCCTTTTCAATTTCATAGCGGTCAATTATCTTCAACTCTCGCAAACAATTTCCATCGCTTTTGCAAGCCCCTTATTGGTCGCACTTCTTTCTGGCCCGCTACTGGGCGAACGCATCAGTCGTGACCGCTTTATCGCCATTGTCGTAGGCTTTTTTGGAGTTCTCGTCGTGGCTCGCCCAGGATTTGGTGGCATTCATCCCGTGGCCATCCTTTCGGTCTGCGGTGTGGTTTGTTATTCGATGTATGCCATCATGACGCGCCATCTCGCCGCGCACGATTCCACGGAGACAACACTCGTCTATTCGGGCCTCGTCGGTGCCATTCTATTGACCCCGGCACTTCCGTGGTTTTGGCACAATCCGCCGGACGTCATAACCGCTCTTACAATGGTGGCCCTTGGTGCCTACGCTGCGCTGGGCCATTTTGCCTTGATCAAAGCCCACCGATTTACCCCGGCCTATATTCTGTCCCCCTTCATCTATACCCAACTTATATGGATGGTGCTTCTGGGTTATTTTGTCTTTGGCGATATACCCGATGGCTTTACCCTTTTGGGTGGTTTCATCGTTATCGGCTCAGGGCTTTATCTCTTAGCCCGCGAACGCAAACGGCAGGGATTAACCCCTGCCGTTGCCGATTGAATGCTTTTATAACTTACTTCTTTTCGAACGATGTCCCATTCGCTTCGGCCACGACATCGGCCAGCATAGGCACAAAATCATTCGCCCGACCGCCATTAATCGCAATCGCATAAGCGTTTTTCACCGCATTGCCGAGGGGATTTGCGATGCCCGCATCATCCGCCATGGATTCGAGATAGCGCATATCCTTAAACGCGTTGGCGAGGGTGAACTTGTGGGCATCACGGTCGCGTTCCAGCGTGTATTTCATGAAGGTTTGATAGAAACCGCAATCCATTCGGCCGCCACGGATCACGCTATCAAACCGATCCGGCGTGATGCCGACCTTCTGCGCCAATACCAAAGCCTCGGAATAAAGCGCTGCATAGCCGAGTGAGAGGAAGTTGTTAATCAGCTTCATCTTATGTCCGTCGCCCGGCCCGCCAATATGCACCGCACGGCCCGACCAAGTTGCCAGCACAGGTTTTAGCCGCTCGAACACCACCTCGGTCGCGCCGACCATGGTATCCAGCGTGCCTTCCCAAGCCTCCTTCGGCGTACGGCCTAAGGGTGCGTCGACAAGCGTAATGCCATGCGCTTCACATTCCTTGAACAAGGCCATCGTCGAGGTTGGATCGGACGTCGAGCAATCAACGACCAGCGAACCCTTTGGCAGATTAGCGATCAGCCCATCAGGACCACGCAGCAGTGCTTCGACTTCTTTCGAGCCCGTCACACAAAGAAAGACAACGGTTGATGCCTGCGCCAACTCCTTAACGCTTTTGGCTTCTTTGGCCCCGCGTGTGAGAAGATCTTCGACCGGCGCACGGTTGCGATGCCCCATAACGGTAAGCGGATATCCCTTTTCGACGATATTCTTAGCCATACCATGGCCCATAAAGCCTACGCCGATAAAGCCGATTGTTTCTTGCGTCATATGATTTTCCTTCCCCTTTTCGATTATTTTTTCAGGCCCGCAATGTGCCGATAGGCTTCAACGACTTGGCTGTCATCCTTCGAGCCAAGTCCCATAGCGGAGGCTGCCAAAAACATTTGCAAGGCGGCAGAGGCAATCGGCAACGGCGTTTTAGAGGCGCGCCCAGCATCGACCACAATGCCCAGATCCTTCACAAAAATATCGACTGCGCTCGCCACAATAGGCTCTTCCTCGAACATACGAGGGCCGCGATTATTCAGCATCCAGCTTCCAGCCGCCGAGCCACCAAGAATTTCAAGCGCTAATTTGCCGTCGATACCTGCCTTCTCAGCCAAAGCAAAAGCCTCGGCCGCCACCGCGATATGAACGCCACACAGCAACTGATTGACGGTTTTAACCGCTGCACCTTGCCCAGGCTCTTCGCCCACATGAAAAAGCTTATCGCCAAGCGTAAACAACACCGGATGAAGCCTATCAAAAAGCGCTTTGGGTGCGGCGGCCATAATCGTCAAGGTGCCCCCCTTGGCACCCACGGTGCCACCCGATACCGGCGCGTCGATCAAATGGCGGCCCGTCGCTTCAACCCGTGCAGATATCCCTTTTACCGCTGATGGGGCGCAAGTCGCCATCAAAACGACCGTCCCTCCGGGAGCCAACGCTTCCAGCGCACCCGCATCAAACAGCACGCTTTCGGCTTGGGCGGCATTTACGACCATCAGAATCAGAACGTCGGCGCCCTGCGCTGCTGCGGCAGCCGTTGTGGCCCCTTTGCCACCCAAGGCCTCGAAAGCTCTAATACTCTCAGGTCGAACATCAAAACCTGTAACGGAATACTGCTTCTTGACGAGGTTTTCCGCCATGGGCATACCCATCGCACCAAGACCAACAAATCCAATATGTGTCACCAACGCCCCCTCCGGCGGAATTAGACCGCTTAACTCACTTTTATTATCTTCACATCCGTTGCGCGGAAATCAAGAAAAGGCCATACCAAATTTACGCAACCCTCCCGGTTATTTTCAAGCGCACACTGTAAAATGGCGAAGGAATCCCAATGACGGCCAATAATATTCTAATGCCAAGGCCAATGATGCTGCCCATCATGGACGGCTTAAAAGCCACTGGTCACCTTCATTTTCTTTGGGAAAAATCAGATCCAGAAGCCTTTATACGGGACAATGCTTCAACAATCGGAGCCATTGCTACGGGTGGCCATATTAAAGTCGACGGCGCTTATATGTCGCAGTTCCCGAATTTAAAAATTGTCGCGAATTTCGGCGTTGGCTACGACACGGTGGACGCGAAGTGGGCAAGCCGGCACGGAATTATCGTCACCAATACACCGGACGTCTTAACCGAAGAAGTCGCCGATACAGCACTCGGTCTTCTTATCATGACAATGCGGGAGCTCCCACAATCCGAGCGTTTTTTGCGAGCGGGGAACTGGGCAACGAAGGGACCCTATCCGCTGACACATAATACCTTGCGGGGTAAAACGGTGGGCATTTTGGCGCTCGGGCGCATTGGCAAAGCCATCGCCCATCGCTGCGAGGCTTTCGGCCTTAAAGTGGTTTATCACGGCCGAAATAAGCAGAATGATGTCAAATATCCCTATTATCCCACACTCGTCGGTATGGCTAAAGATGTGGATATTCTCTTGAGTGTCGCCCCGGGTGGCGATTCAACCTACCACACCATCAACGCTGAAGTGCTGGCAGCACTCGGCAGCAAAGGTGTCTTGATCAATATTGGTCGCGGCAGCGTCGTGGATGAGCAGGCGCTCATCAAGGCGCTTGAAGACAAGGTCATCTTCTCAGCCGGCCTCGACGTTTTCGAAGATGAGCCTCGGGTACCAACCGAACTTATCGCGATGGAAAACGTCGTTCTATTGCCCCATGTTGGCTCCGCTTCGCACCACACCCGGAACCTGATGGGCCAACTCGTGGTCGATAACATATTGGCGTATCTTGGCGGGAAGCCGCCGCTTACGCCTGTTGCTGAGACGCCTTTTGGGAAGTGGTGAGTTTTTAGGGGGTAGGGTGAAGGGTGTAGGGTGTAATTGCATTCGGACAACACCCCTTCTACTCCCTACTCCCTACCCCCTAAGCCCTCTTAAGCGATATGACCGCCCAGCTCATCCTCGATGTGAACGCGGATGATCTCTTCAAACGTTGTCTCGGCGGTAAATCCTAGCGCTGTTGCGCGCTTGGCATCTAGCCGGGTTGCCCAGCCATCAACGATCTTGATGATCGCAGGATCGGGCTCACGGCGGATACGGGCCACGACTTTATCACCCGCCACTTTGCGTAACGCTTCAATCTGCTCACCCACCGTTACAGACAGTCCCGGCATAGCGAGTGCACGGCGTGGTCCAACGAGGTTCAAATCAAGCGTTGCAGCATGTATCAAAAAGCCAACCGCCGAGCGTGGACTGGCGTGCCAATGCCGCACGCTTTCCGAGACCGGCAATACCGCTTCGTGCCCAGCGAGTGGCTCGCGAATAATGTTCGAGAAAAAGCCTGAAGCCGCCTTGTTGGGTTTACCCGGGCGGACGCAAATGGTTGGTAGCCGAATACCGATGCCATCGAAAAAGCCCTTTCGGGAATAATCGGAGAGCAGCAACTCACCAATCGCCTTTTGCGTGCCATAGGAGGTGAGCGGTGTTGTGAAGAACTCGTCACCAATCGCCTCAGGAAACGGTGCGCCATAGACCGCAATCGAAGAGGTAAAGACAACGCGCGGGCGATATCCGTCGCCAATCGCCCGAATGGCCGCAAACAATTCCATTGTGCCATGCAGATTGATCCGATAGCCCAGATCAAAATTCTGTTCCGCCTCTCCCGATACAATCGCTGCCAGATGGAAGATCACATCGGGACGACCGGCCACCAATTTGGCTGCCTCGCCAGGAAGCGAGAAATCTGAGGCCAAGAGCGTCGACGAAAATTTTGCGCCAACCGGTGCCGACGGCTCCACGACATCGTGCAGTGTTGCCTTGGTAATTTCTTTGCCACCAAGATGGCCGTCCTTTGCGAGTCGATCAGCAAGCTTACGGCCAACCATACCTGCAGCGCCTATGATGAGAATATGCATTTTTTAAACCCCTGATTTCAATTAAAGAGCAAAGCCGCCATCCGCGAGATGGATCTGGCCCGTTGTATAGCTCGCCTCGTCGGACGCTAAATAAACCGCCAGCATAGCAATTTCTTCAGCCGTACCAAGTCGACCCATCGGCTGTCGATCAATAAAGGCCTGTCGTGCCGCCTGTTCCGTAATGCCTTGCGTTTTGGCGAGCGTCGCAATGCGTTCATCCAAGGAAGGAGATTGAATCGTGCCGGGGCAAATTGCATTAGCGCGAACGCCCTTTTTGATGAAGTCCGCGGCTACCGCCTTGGTGAGACCAATCACAGCTGCCTTTGATGCGCCATAGACATAGCGATTGGGGATACCGCGCACCGAGCCCGCACCTGAGGCGATATTCACGATCGATCCCGCACCCTTTGCCAGCATGCCGGGGATGAAGGCTTTAATTGTCCGGTGCATGCTCTTCACATTAAGATCAAACGAGAAATCCCAATCTTTATCATCGCATTCAAGCACGGTGCCGTGATGGACGAAGCCTGCCGCGTTTACCAAAATGTCGATGGAGCCAACCTTCTCGGCGAAGCTGTTTACGGCTTTATCGGATAAGACGTCGAGCTTGCGGCGTTTCGCGCGCAACAGCCCTTCGAGTTTAACGGTATCGCGGTCGGTCGCCCAAACAACGGCTCCTTCGCGCACAAAAGCTTCAGCAATTGCCCTGCCAATGCCCTGACCTGCTGCGGTGACGACCGCAATCTTGCCTTTTAAACGTCCCGCCATGGTTGTCTCTCCCTTTTGGTTTTTTATTTAAAATCGTTCAGTCGTTTATTTTGGTGGCCTTTGGCGTCAAAATTTTCTGGGTTCAACCAAGCCTCGAACGCCGCTTTTTGCGCAGGCCATTCCGGTGCCAGAATGGAGTACCAAGCGGTGTCACGGTTACGCCCGCGTACCAGCATATGGAACCGAAAAATTCCCTCAAACGAAAAGCCAAACCGCTCAGCCGCGCGGCGCGAAGGTGCATTCAACGCATTGCATTTCCACTCATAGCGGCGATACCCGAGCGTATCGAACACGTATCGCATCAATAAATATTGCGCCTCGGATGCACCGGGTGTTTTTTGAAGAGATGGGCCATACATGATATTGCCCACCTCAATAACGCGATGAGTCGTATCGATCCGCATCAAGGTTTCGTAGCCAACCGCTTTTCCCGACCGCTTATCGATAATCGCGAAAAACAGCGGATCTTCGGAAGCTGCTTTGCCCTCAATATGCGCCCTAAAAGCGGCCTTATCCGCAAAAGGTGGCTCAAATAGATATTGCCAGATCACATCTTGATCAGCCCCATGCGAGGCTTCGAACAGCTCATCCGTGTGCTTTGCGGAATCGAGTGGCTCAAGCCGAACATAGCGCCCGTCAATCACCATCCGCTCAGGCCTTGGCGCTGGATGCGCGTCCACCTCTATGCCGATCGGAAGTCCTGATTTTGGGTCGGGGACTGAGGTGGGGGTGAAAGAAGCCATGACTCGATTTCGAATATTTCTACCCTCCTCTAGAGGGGAAGGGTCGCGCCGAAGGCACAGGGTGGGGTGACGCCAATCAAGACCCTGACCCCTTCTCCTCCCCACAAGAGGGAGGGGAGGAGATGAGAGCTATTGGAAGCTAGTGGTTATCTCTCGCCACGCCAAATTTTTGCGCGACGCGCTGATATTTAACGGCTGGCTTTAATACCATGCCATCCGAGAGTTGATCGACCATCGAGCGTTGGATCTCCTGCCAAGGCGTCTGGCTGGCTGGGTATTTGAAACCGCCATGCTGCATGAGATCGGCGCGGCGTTGAGCGAGTTCTTCTTTCGAAATGAGAATGTCAGCCGTGCCTTTTTTAAGATCAATCCGCACCTGATCGCCGGTCTTGAGCAGTGCCAAACCGCCATTCGCCGCTGCTTCCGGCGAAGCGTTGAGAATGGAAGGCGATCCGGAGGTGCCCGATTGGCGGCCATCCCCGATGCAAGGCAGTGCCATAATGCCCTTCTTCAATAGCGCGGCTGGTGGTTGCATGTTCACGACTTCCGCTGCGCCCGGATAGCCAATTGGGCCCGTACCGCGGATAAACAGCATGCAATGCTCGTCGATCTTCAGCTTCGGATCATCAATCCGATGGTGATAATCTTCCGGTCCTTCAAACACGATAGCACGGCCTTCAAAGGCGTCAGGGTCTTTCGGATTAGATAGATAGCGCGTCCGGAACTCGTCCGAAATCACGCTGGTTTTCATCACCGCGCTATCAAACAGATTGCCCTTAAGCACCAAGAAGCCCGCATCTTTCCGCATTGGCTTGGCGACTGGGAAGATAACGTCTTTATCGATCGTCTCCGTCGATGCACAATTCTCACCAATGGTTTTGCCATTGGCCGTCAGCGCACCCTCGCGGATGTATTTTTTCTTCATCAACTCGTTGATCACAGCGGGAACCCCGCCGGCACGATGAAATTCTTCGCCAAGATATTTACCGGCTGGCTGGAGGTTAACGATCAACGGAACCTTCAGACCGTATTTCTGCCAATCCTCAACCTTCAGTTCCACGCCAATGTGACGGGCAATGGCATTGATATGGATCGGTGCGTTTGTTGATCCGCCAATCGCCGAATTGACAATGATGGCATTTTCAAACGCTTCGCGTGTCATGATATCGGAAGGTTTCAAATCTTCCCATACCATCTCTACGGCACGGATGCCGGTTTCATAAGCGATCTGTCCGCGCTCGCGATAAGGCGCTGGAATCGCTGCACAGCCTGGCAGTGTCATCCCAAGCGCTTCAGCCAAGGAATTCATCGTTGAGGCCGTGCCCATTGTGTTGCAGTGGCCGACGGATGGAGCCGACGACGCCACGATCTGCATGAACTCTTCGTAATCGATTTCGCCCGCCGCCAAACGCTCGCGCTGGCGCCACACAACTGTTCCAGAGCCAGTACGCTCACCGCGATACCAGCCATTCAGCATCGGCCCGCCACACAGCACGATCGAAGGAATATTGACGGTAGCGGCCGCCATAATGCAGGCAGGCGTCGTCTTGTCGCAGCCCGTGGTAAGCACCACTCCATCCAGAGGATAACCGTAAAGTACCTCAACCAAGCCGAGATAGGCCAAGTTGCGGTCCAGCGAAGCCGTTGGCCGCTTTCCGGTTTCCTGAATCGGGTGAACAGGGAATTCGAACGCCACACCACCAGCCGCCGTAATGCCCTCACGCACTCGCTTGGCGAGTTCAATATGGTGCCGATTGCAAGGCGAGAGGTCCGAGCCTGTCTGAGCAATGCCGATAATCGGCTTGCCTGACTGAAGTTCCTCACGCGTTAGGCCAAAATTGAGATAGCGCTCCAGATATAGCGCGGTCATGCCAGGATTATCGGGATTATCGAACCACTGCTTCGAGCGAAGCTGGCTTTTTTTGATCCGTTTTGGTGCCGCAAGCTTCACCGCCGCTTTAACAACGGTCTTTTTGGCTTCACTTTTTTTCGGTTCAGCCTTCTTGCTCACGGTTTTTTTCGAACCCGCCATTTCGCTCTCCCTTGTGTGTGGTCACACGCGCATCTGATATTCGCGAAGCACGCGTTGATTTCTTTGCTACCATCGCCCTAAATGGAGAAGAAAATCAATAAGCTTAGGTCCATCATATGGACGGAGGAGCCCTGCCCATGCTGCACATCATCGACGCCTTCTCACGAATTGGTGAAGAAAACGCCTTCTCCGTTCTAGCACGAGCAACGGAATTGCAACGCCAAGGTAAGGATATTATTAATCTCGGTATCGGCCAACCAGATTTCCGAACCCCCGACAATATCGTAGAAGCCGCGATTAAAGCGCTGCGCGATGGCCATCACGGCTATACGCCCGCGACCGGTATTCTCCCCTTACGCGAAGCGGTCGCGGCTGATTTGCACAAGCGCTTCAATGTCGAGGTTTCGCCCGAACTCGTAATGATCGTCCCAGGCGGCAAGGTTACCATGTTCATGGCGATCTTGATGTTCGGCGAACCGGGTGCCGAGATTCTTTATCCTGATCCTGGATTTCCGATTTATCGTTCCATGATCGAGTTTACCGGTGCCACACCCATCCCCGTTCCGATCCGCGAGGAAAACGGCTTTGCCTTCTCGGCAGATGAGACGTTAGCGCTGATCACGCCCAAAACACGGCTTCTGATCATAAATTCTCCCGCAAACCCAACCGGGGGCGTTACGCCAAAATCAGAAATCGACAGACTGGTAAAAGGCCTCGAAAAATTCCCTGATGTTGCGATCATGTCCGACGAGATCTATGCGCAGATGACCTATGATGGCGAGGCGCATCAAACCCTGCTCGCTTATCCGGAAATCCGTGACCGACTGATTTTGTTGGATGGCTGGTCAAAAACCTATGCCATGACGGGTTGGCGCATGGGATATTCCGTCTGGCCTAAGCCACTTTATGATGCAGCGCGCAAGCTTGCGGTTAACTCCTTCTCCTGTGTCAACGCCTCCGCGCAATGGGCAGGACTTGAAGCCCTTACCGGCCCGCAGGACGCAGTACATGCCATGATCGCAGAATTTGATCGCCGCCGGAAAGTGGTCGTTGATGGCCTAAATAAATTACCTGGCATCTCAGCAGCCACTCCCAAAGGCGCATTTTACGCCTTCCCGAATATATCGAAAACAGGATGGCGCGCCAAACCTCTGGCGTCCGCTTTGTTGGAAGAAGCTGGCGTCGCGACCATTGGCGGGCCCGATTTCGGCGTCTATGGCGAAGGCTTCATCCGCCTCTCTTACGCGAACTCGACCGAGAATATCCTGCGTGCATTGGAACGTATCGGAACATTTCTGAGCGAGCATCGGCAAGACTAACGGATAGAAACGCTGCTCCCTTCCCATACTGTACCAGCCAATCGCCATGGAACGAATCAACGCGTCTTCGCGTTGATTTATGGATCGTGTGTTCCATCACGATTTCATGCGTGATTTAATGGAACGATTGACGGGAAGGCATGGTTTAGCCGTGGTTAGTCGAAATTTCCTCTTTCTCATCATCGGCGCGCTGGCGGTTGTCACCGCACTGCTCGGTTACCGCTATTACGAGGAACACAAAAAGACCTCCGGCATTCAGATCGATATCGGAAAAGGTGGCGTTTCCATTGAGGAAAAATGATCTCAGTAGGCGCGCCGTCTATGTAGCGAACCAATAAATTGATCCGCTAAAGGCACTCCAACAAAAAGGAGAAACTGATGAATTGGGATCAAATTGAAGGCAATTGGAAGCAGTTCAAAGGCCAAGCCAGGGAAAAATGGGGTAGGTTAACCGACGACGATATTGAGCGGGTCGAAGGCAAACGCACAGAGCTATTAGGTCTTCTACAGACACGTTATGGGCATGCAAAGGAAACCGCCGAATACGAAGTTGAAAGCTGGATTAAAGACCTGCCCATTCAAAGATAGCCGTCAATTTTATCGCAAACCCCGCAAAGTTAGGCATTCACGGGCCAGCCGCGTGATGGTCGCATAATCTCCTGCCTTCAAAGTTGCCGACGGTGTTACCCAAGATCCACCCACGCACACGACATTAGGCAGCGCCAAATATTCCTTGGCCTTTTGAGCATCTATGCCGCCAGTCGGGCAAAACGTAAGGTGCGGTAACGGCGCACCGAGCGATTTGAGATAGGAAACACCGCCGGCGGCCTCGGCAGGAAAAAACTTAAGCACATGATGACCCATTTCCGCCATCGCCATCGCCTCGCTCGCGGTAGCCACGCCGGGCAATAGCGGAGCACCAGCTAGCGCTGCGGCTTCAGCAAGTTTTGTCGTCGAGCCCGGGCTTACCAAGAATTGTGAGCCTGCCGCCATAGCTTCGCTGATTTGCGAAGCTGACAGTACCGTTCCTGCTCCCAAAATGGCCTCTGGTACGTCTCTTGCCATCGCCTCGATAGCTTTTAACGCACCTTTCGTTCGAAGTGTAACCTCCAAAACGGGAAGACCGCCTTCTACGAGCGCTCTCGCCAATGGCACCGCATCCTCAGGACCTTCGACGGTCAGCACCGGAATAACCGGCACTCCCCGCAAAATTGCGAGCAATTCAGCGTTCATTGCCATAGCTCGCGGCTCCTATTCGGCCGGGGTTGGTGAAAGCATAATGCCCGCTTTCGACAATCTCTTTGCCTCGCGCTTGGCTATTCGTTGCGCTTTTCGAGCAGTACGCCATTCTCCAATGTTTGCGACCATCATTAGCGCCGCTGGCGTTACCACCAACGTCAAAATGGTTGCAAAGCCAAGGCCAAACACAATGGCCGAAGAAAGGTGCACCCACCATTGCGTCGATGGCGCACCAAAAGCGATTTCGCGATTCACGAAATCAAGATTGATACCAAACGCAATCGCAAGGACGCCCAAGATAGCCGTGACCGCCGTTAGTACGACGGGGCGTGCACGTTCCCGGCACGTCTCGATAATTGCATCATAGGCACTCATCCCCTCTTCTCGACACCTGTCATAGGTATCGATCAGAACGATGTTATTGTTAACGATCACGCCGGCATTTGCGATAATTCCGATCCCGGTCATCACCACGCCAAAGGCTTGTCCCATAATCATCAGGCCAAGCAGAACGCCGATTGTGGAAAGCACCACTGCCGTTAAAACCAGAATAACACTCGTAAATTTATTGAACTGCGCAAGCAGGATGGCAAAGATCAAGAACATCGCTGTTCCGAACGCCTTGCCCAAAAATGCCCCGGCTTTCGCGCGCTCTTCGTCCTCGCCCTTCATCTTGAAGGTAATACCGGGCCCCAGATCGACGGATTTAAGCTCGTCCATGATTCTTTGCTGCACGACAGCGGATTGTACACCTTCGGCAACATTGGCGGAGACCAAGATGATCCGACTACCTGCAACACGATTTAACTGACCCACTCGTGGGCTAGGCGTTCGGGTGACAAAATTGCCAATGGGAACAGAACCCACGGAAGAATTGATCCGCAACTCCTCGATATCATCGAGCGTCCGCTTGTCTTCAGGAAAACGGAGGATCAGATCGACCGATTTATCCGTATCATTTGGACGATATTCCGAGATTTTGACTCCGTTGGTCACGAGCTGGAGAGCAGAACCAACACCTGTTGCGCTGATGCCATATTTTGCGGCCTCGCCCTTATCAACGTTAATCTTCCAGTCGATGCCGGGCAGCGCTAAGCCATTGTCAATGTCGCGGACATCGGGCTCTTTCTCGATAATAGCGGCAACTTTCCTTGCTGCCGGAATCAGATATTCCGGATCAACGGCTGCAAGTTGTACTTGAATGGCCTTACCCGTGGGTGGTCCACCCTTTGGCGCGGTCACTTCAATGGATACACCAGCAATATCCGCGGTCTTCTCGCGGATTTCATCCATGATCAGATGCGCTTTCCTGCGGTGCTGCCACTCGATAAATTCGAACTGGATTGAACCTATCGTATCTTCTGATACTTCGCTCGAACCCTTCTGGCTTTCGCCGGAGCGGGCATAAACGGTCTTCAATTCCTTCATCGGGAGAATACGTTCTTCCACCCGTTTGACGAATTCGTCCTTCTCAGAAATCGAAAGATTCCCGCGAGCATGGACTTGTACGATCCCATAATCCGGCTCAACATTCGGGAAAAATTCTACGCCGTTGCCATAAACGCCATAAGCCTTAATCACCGACACCAGCAAAAGAAACGTAGCGGC
>CANCAR010000017.1 GCA_947374125.1 Hyphomicrobiales bacterium
ATATTGTGGGTCACAATCGCAATTGTGTATTCGGTTTTCAATTCGTCGATCAATTCCTCAATCTTCGCCGTTGAAATCGGGTCAAGCGCCGAGCAGGGTTCGTCGAACAGGATAACTTCCGGCTTGATCGCAACGGTGCGCGCTATGCAAAGACGCTGCTGCTGGCCGCCTGAAAGGCTCAACCCATTGGCACCGAGCTTGTTTTTAACCTCGTTCCATAGAGCCGCGCGCTTCAGCGCGTCCTCAACACGGCCATCCATTTCGGACTTCGAGAGGTTTTCATAAAGCTTCAGGCCGAAGGCGATGTTGTCGTAAATCGTCATTGGAAACGGTGTTGGCTTTTGGAACACCATACCGATGCGCGCGCGGAGCAGGTTCAGATCTTCGCCAGGGTTTAAAATATTGCGCCCGTCAAAAACGACCTCACCCTCGGCATGCTGGCCGGGATAGAGATCGTACATCCGGTTCAAAACCCGCAGCAAGGTGGACTTACCGCAACCCGATGGACCGATAAAGGCCGTCACTTTGTTGGCGTAAAGCGGGATGTTAATCCCCTTCAACGCCAGATTCGACCCGTAGAAAAACTTCAAATTTTTGACAGAAATTTTTTCAAGCATGATGGAGTGAGCTCTTGGCAAGGAGGGTGGCGGCCATCATTGGCCATCTTTCGAGGCGCCCAAAATACGAGCGGTTATATTCAGGCTAAGGACAGCTGCTGTGATCAGAAGAGCGCCCGTCCAAGCAAGCTGTTTCCAGTTCGCATCCGGATTGTTGATGAAGTTGTTGATCGTGACCGGCAGATTGGCCATTGGCCGCAAAAGGTCGGCGCTCCAGAACTGGTTGGAAAGTACGGTAAACAGCAACGGTGCCGTTTCACCACCCACGCGGGCCACCGCCAGCAAGACACCGGTGATCAAACCCGCCCGGGCGGCGCGATAGGCCACTTTACGGATCATGTGCGAGCGCGGCAGTCCAAGCGCCGAAGCCGCTTCGCGTAGCGTGTTGGGCACCAGCAGCAACATGTCTTCGGTTGTGCGGACCACGACGGGAACCACAATCACCGCCAAAGCGATCGAGCCCGCAACCGCCGAGAAACTCCGCATCGGGACGACGACCGCCCCATAGACGAACAAACCGATAATGATAGAAGGAGCGCTCAACAAAATGTCGTTGATGAAGCGGATCACGGGCGTCAGCTTCGAATGGCGACCATATTCGGCCAAATAGGTGCCTGCTAGAATGCCAATCGGCGCCCCGATACCGACCCCCATAAACGTCATGATGAGGCTGCCATAGATGGCATTGAGCAAGCCGCCACCCTTTTCGCCCGGAGGAGGCGTCATCTCGGTGAAAACGGCGAAGGTCAGTCCCGGAATTCCATTCCAGAGCAGAGAAAAGAGGATCAGGAACAACCAGACCACACCGATCATGGTGGCTAGGAGGCACAAGGCCATAACGGTCGTGCTTTTGCGCTGACGGGCGGCGTAACTGGCCATTGGATTATGCTCCCGCGCGTTTTTCGAGCCGCATCAGCATCAATCGGGCCGCTGCAAGAACGAAGAAGGTTAGAACAAACAAAAGAAGGCCCAGCAGGATCAGGCCGGATTGATGCAGACCCTCGCTTTCGGCAAATTCGCTGGCAATAGCGGCCGAGATTGTTGTACCCGGCGCAAAGATAGAGGAGGAAATTTTGAAACTATTGCCGATGATAAAGGTAACGGCCATGGTTTCACCCAAAGCGCGCCCAAGCGCCAGCATGACACCGCCGACGACACCCACGCGGGTGAAGGGCAACACGACATTGCTGACCACTTCCCATGTGGTGCACCCGATGCCGTATGCCGCCTCCTTTAAGACCGGCGGTACGGTGGAGAACACATCCACCGCAATTGCGGTGATGAAGGGCAAAATCATAATGGCGAGAATGAGCGAGGCATTGAAGAGGCTGAGATTGGACAGCATCTCACCGCCAAAAACGCTGTTTAACACGGGGATATCGGCGAAAACGGCCACGATACCCGGCTCGACATAATTGGCCAAGAAGGGGCCAAGGACAAAAAAGCCCCACATGCCGTAAATGATCGAAGGAATGCCCGCGAGCAGCTCAATGGCAAGCCGGATGGGCTTACGGATCGAGTGGGGGCAAAGCTCGGTGAGAAAAATCGCGATGCCAAGCCCGAATGGGACGGCAATCAGCATAGCAATAAAGGAAGAAATCAAGGTGCCATAAATCGGCGCAAGTGCTCCCAAAATCGGCTGAGGCTCAAGCTGTGGTGCCCAACGCGAGGTTGTTAGAAAATCGAGTCCGAAGGTGGTTATGGCCGGCCAAGCGCCAATGATGAGGGAGATAATGATGCCAGCAAGAACCAGAAGGACGAGATAAGCGGCGGAAAGCGTTAATAAAGCGAACACTTTATCGCCAAATGCCATGCTCTTGAGAACCCGAGCCCGGTCAGACAGAAGCGCGCGGCCTGCAGTTGAAACGCTTTCGGTAATCGCTGACACAGGAACGCTCCCTTCTTGAGTGAAGTCGGAGCGGCGAAGATCGCCGCTCCGGATCATGTGTAGACCAAATCGATTACTTGGAAGCAATGCCCTTCCAGGCGCTGCGAACCTGAGCCACGACCGAGTCAGGCATTGGCACGTAGTCGAGGTCTTCGGCCATCTTGCCACCATTGGTGTAGGCCCAATCGAAATACTTCAACGCAGCATTCGAAGCAGGAGCGCTAACTGGCTCGGCGTACATGAGGATGAACGTCGTTGCCATCATTGGCCAAGAGGCTTCACCAGGCGAATTCGCAAGGATCAGATTGAACCGCTTGGCGTTCGCCCAGTCACCCTTAGAGGCTGCTGCTTTAAACGAAGCCAGCGATGGCTTTACGCGCTTGCCAGCCGAGTTGACCATGTCGGTCCAAGCAAGGCCGTTCTGCGTCGCATAAGCGTACTCAACATAGCCGATCGAGCCTTTGGTCTGCATCACGTTGGCGGATACGCCGGCATTGCCAGCTGCGCCGATGCCGACTGGCCATTCAACAGCTTCACCTGCGCCAACCTTGCTCTTGAATTCGCCGCTAACGGCCGAGAGATAGGTCGTGAAGTTAAACGTCGTACCCGAACCGTCCGAACGACGGATCACGATGATTGGAAGCGAAGGCAGCTTTGCCTTTGGGTTGAGCGCTGCAATGGCGGCGTCGTCCCACTTCTTGATCTTGCCAAGATAGATATTGGCAAGGGTCTCGCCACTAAGCGTCAAATCGCTGCCGGAAACGCCTTCAAGATTGACGATTGGAACAATGCCGCCCATGACCATTGGGAACTGCACGAAACCATATTGATCCAGATAAGCCTCTTTCTGAGGAATATCGGTTGCGCCGAAGGTAACGGTCTTGGCTTGGATCTGCTTGCGACCAGCGCCGGAGCCGATCGACTGATAGTTGAGGCCCACGCCCGAAGCTTTTTTGTAGGCGTCAGCCCACTTGGAATAGATCGGAAACGGGAAGGTTGCGCCGGCGCCAGAAATGTCCTCGGCAACAGCGGCGGAAATGGAGGCCACCATGGCAAAGCCGGCGGCGATCAGGGTCGAAAACTTCACGGAACTATCTCCTTGCTGGATTGGCCTGATACTTTTTCCTCCACAATCCAAAGGAAAAAATAACACTGGCCTAAACGGTGCCCTTGCAACGTCCACCTTCACGTAGAGGGTTCACATGACGCATTTGTGACAGTTGAAAGACACTTGGGTGAATTACGGAGTTTGTCCCTATTCCTCATCCGGCACAGGAAGGAATACGTTGAAAACCGAACCTGTACCCTGCTCACTTTCGATGGTGAGTCTGCCGCGATGCCGGTTGACGATGTGCTTAACGATGGCCAATCCCAGACCCGTTCCACCTGTTTCACGGCTAGCGGACGCGTCGACGCGGTAAAAGCGCTCGGTTAACCGTGGCAAATGCTCGGCTGGAATACCGGGTCCAAAATCGCGAACAGAAAACTGAGCCTCGTCGCAACGGCCGCGGCTGGCCGATACAATCGCCAGCTTCAATTCCACGCGTTGGCCCGAATGGCCATATTTAATCGCATTCTCGATCAGGTTTTCAGCCACCCGCATCAATTCATCCCGATCACCCGACACAAAAACGGGCGCGTCGGGTAAGTCGAGATGGATCGCTACGCGCCGCTCTTCGGCAACGGGGCGGAGCGTATCGGCCACCTGGCGAATGAGCAGGCCGAAGTCGACGGTATCGATGGGGCGTTTGTGTTCGCTCATCTCAACGCGCGAGAGTGACAGAAGGTCATCGATTAAGCGCGCCATTCGGCGGCCCTGTGCCCGCATAATATCGAGAAAGCGCGTTTGCGCCTGAAGGTCACCCCGCGCTGGGCCTTGTAGGGTTTCGATGAACCCTAAGAGAGAGGCGAGCGGTGTGCGTAGTTCGTGGCTGGCATTCGCCACGAAATCAACCCGCATCGCCTCGAGCCGCCGCGATTCGGTTAGATCTCGGAAAACCAGCACCACAGCCGGAGCGGTGCGGGGCGTCGCGACTCCAGACGAAGACAGGCTTACCACTTGAAATTCAAAAAATCGCTCGACCGGCAACCGTTCGGACATGGCTCCCTTCAACATAGGAAGCGTACCTGCCAAAACGCGATCAATCGCATCAATAAGGTCGGGCGTCCTGAGCGTGAACGAAATTGGCACGCCATTGATCAAAGAAGGCCAAGCGGATGTGGCCGCCGCATTGCTGAACGTCACGACCTTGCGACCATCGACCATGATGACGGGATCAGAAAGCGCGTCGAGAACTTCTGGCAGAAGGCCGTTTTGATTTTTATCCATGCCGTGTTCCCCTTAACGATGGAATAGGCGGGTCAGGGGTGATTGTCCTGTTGATCTACTCCGGCACGGCCGCGTGACAGCCGCATGACAATTTCATAAACGCCAAGGCTGGCAAGCGCGAGAATGAATGGTCCAAGATAATAGCAAAGCCGGAACAGCAGCAGCGCACCAATCAAATCGGCCTTGGCTACCGTTGAGAAGGCACCCAAGATTGTGCCCTCCAAAACGCCAAAACCACCCGGCACATTGCTGACGATTCCTAAGATGCAGCCGAAGGCATAAACAGCAGCAAAGGTTTCAAAGGCGATGCCATGTCCTTCCGGCAAAAGGACATAGAGTACGGCGCTGGCGGCACAAACATCGGCGGCACCGAGAGCCAATTGGCCAAAAGAAACACCAAGGGTCGGCAGCTCAATGATAAATTGTTTGATCTTGACCTGACGTCGCTTGGCCGCCGTCCAAACCAAATAGACGAGGATGACGGATAAAACCGCCATGCCCGCGAGCTGATTGATATGGGCGGTCGCTTGATTGATCGCCGATATCGCCTCCGCCTGCCACATGAGGCCAACGCCCACCACCGTTGCCATGCCGAGGATAAATGTCATACCGGCAATGAGTGTGAGGCTCATGACCTTGGACGAGGAGATGCCACTGGCCGAATAAATCCGGAACCGGACGGTGCCCGCGGTCAAAAGCGGAAAGCCAAGCGTAAATGAAATCGCGTAGCTCGTGAACGAGGCAAAAACGACAATTGCCGTGCGGATTTTGATCCCCAATTGCCGCATGGCAAGAGAATCATAGCCCGCTAACAAGACATAGCTTAGAACGGTAAAGCCGATCGCCAAAGCGAGCTGGCCGAAACTTGCTTTGTGAAAGCCATCGAACACATCGGCCAAGGTGACCTCGGCCAATTGGGCATGCAAAACGAAGATCGAGCCAACAATAAGGGCCAAACTCAGCAAGGGGCCGAGCCACCGCGTCAAAGGGTGTTCCGGCTTCTTTTGATCCGGCGCGGACATGCGTTTTTTGCCGTTGTCCGTCATGAGGCCCTTCAGGTCAATGATACGCCGCGCCTGAAGGGCGCCGACACTTGAACTCTTATATGGCCTGCCAAAACGGCGGACGCAAGCCGTGTTCACCCAATCACGCGATAAGCGCTGAAAGCTCCGCTTCGAGCACACCGAGCGAAACACCGGACGCAATAATGTGCGCCCAACTATTGGCATCCACCGGAATACCCTTTGCCAGTCGCTTGGCTTTCGTGGTGCGCTCCGGATCTCCCGGTAAGAGAACGGTTGGCACTTCGCCTTTCGCGGGCAATTGCACCCAGCGGACAAAATCCTCAAGCTCAGAGAGATAGCTTGCTTGTGTTCCCATCGCTTCGGGCGAGATGATGATCGAGAACATATTATTGACGATAGCTTTTTGAGTAACGGGACCCTTCATCGCAAGACCGCCGGTAAGCGCGCCCGCCAACGCCTCGCAGGCAAATGCCAATGCCCAGCCTTTATGCTCGCCGAACGGGAGGATAGCGCCGGTGGGGGGCTCAAACATCGCCGCTGGATCATTGGTCGGCCGACCTTCGGAATCGATCAACGTACCGTCCGGAACGCTCACGCCTTTGTTATAGGCGACACGAATTTTGCCATGCGCTAGCTTGCTCGTTGCAAAGTCGACAATTACCGGCTCCACCTCGGCCCGGGGAATGCCAATGGCTACCGGATTGGTAACGAGTTTGGGCAATTTTCCACCAAACGGAGCAACAACCGGTTCAGACACCACATTGACGAAATGAACGGAGACGAAGCCTTGCCGCGCGCATTGCTCCGCCCAATGACCGATGCGGCCAATATGGTGGCAATTGCGAAGCGCGATGATGGCGGACCCTGTTTCACGCGTTCTTTGAATGCCCAGTTCCATAGCGTCATAGGCGATGGATTGGCCGAGCCCCAAACCGCCATCAAGCACTAAGGCTCCGCCGGTATCGCGTAAAACGGTAGGCGCCGTGTTCAGCATGAGTTCACCCGCTTTCAGCGACGTCACATAGGCCGGAATCATGCCCACACCGTGGGAATCATGGCCCTTGAGGTTGGCCTCAACGAGATGATCCGCCAAAAGGCCGCATTCCCGTTCGTTCGAGCCTGCCGCGCGAAAAATGGTGTTGACGACCTGTTTAAGGGCGTCTGATCCAATTGTGATTTCCTGCGCTGATTTCATTCTAGCCACCCCGTCTTAAGCCGTTTTTTCGCGGATTTGATAGTCCTTGATATCGGTGACCTGAATAGCGGGCCAGCGCTCGTGCTCGTAATTCAGCGTGAAGGCGGAGGGTGCCAGAAACACCGGCGCGCCATCCAAATCATGCGCTATCGAAGAGGCGTGGGAATCGATGAATTTTTGCAGTTCGATTTTGTCGTCTGACGCAATCCAGCGGCAGATCGAAAAACGCGAGGGTTCGAATTCCACCAACACGCCATATTCCGATTGTAACCGCTCAAGCAGCACGTCGAGCTGGAGCGCTCCAACAACGCCAACAATCGCGCTCGATCCATCGGCGGGGATAAAGAGCTGAACCACGCCTTCTTCGCCAAGCTGTTCGAGGGCTTCACGCAGCTTTTTGGCCTTCATGGCGTCTTTTAGCCGAACGCGGCGCAAGATTTCAGGCGCGAAGCTTGGCACCCCGCGAAAGACCAGCTCTTCGCCCTCGGTGAGCGTATCGCCGATGCGGAGCGTGCCGTGGTTCGGGATGCCCACGACATCGCCCGCATAGGCCTCCTCGGCCAACGCGCGGTTACGCGCAAAAAAGAATTGCGGCGCATTGATCGGCAGTGGCTTACCGGTGCGAATAAGCTTCGCCTTCATGCCGCGCTCCAGTTTGCCCGAACAAACCCGGATAAAGGCGATACGATCGCGGTGGTTCGGGTCCATATTGGCTTGGATTTTAAAGACGAATCCGGTCATTTTCGGCTCATCTGCGGTCACCATCCGCGTATCGGCTTCCTGCGCGCGGGGCGGTGGGGCGATTTCTGCCATGGCGTCGATCAAATCACGAACGCCAAAATTTCGGAGCGCCGAGCCGAAAAATACCGGCGTCAAATGCCCTTCGCGGAAGGAGGCAAGGTCAAACGGACGACATGCCTCGCGTGCCAGCGAGATTTGGTCGAGAAAGGCGGGCCATTCATGGTTCGGCAACAAGGCTTCGACGCGGGAATCCTCGGGGCCATTGACGGTAAACGGCGCTTCATCGGTATCAATCCGGCGAACGCGGTTGCCGCGGAGATCATAGGTACCCGCAAAACTGCGGCCTTGGCCGATGGGCCAATTCACGGGCGCGGTATCAAGCGCCAGTGTTTTTTCGATTTCATCCAACAGATCAAACGGGTCACGCGACTCGCGGTCCATTTTGTTGATGAAGGTAACAATTGGGATATCACGCAACCGGCAGACTTCGAAAAGCTTGCGGGTACGCGCCTCAATGCCCTTGGCGGCGTCAATCACCATGACGGCGGAATCAACTGCGGTCAGTGTCCGATAGGTGTCTTCCGAGAAGTCCTCATGGCCGGGCGTATCGAGGAGATTAAAAACGCAATCGCCATATTCGAACGTCATCACCGAGGTGACGACGGAAATGCCGCGCTCCCGCTCGATGCCCATCCAGTCCGAGCGCGTTTGCGTGCCGCTTTTCTTCGCCTTGACTTCGCCTGCGAGCTGGATCGCGCCGCCCATCAAAAGCAGCTTTTCGGTAAGCGTCGTTTTACCGGCATCCGGATGCGAGATAATCGCGAAGGTGCGGCGGCGGGAGGCGGGCGTGGGCGAGGTCATGAGACTTTCAATACACGATAGGCGCGGATACGGAGCATATCCGGTGAAGGGGACGTAATCGGGAAAGGCTTGAGGATCAAGTAGTCAATGCGGTAGCAATTCCATTCACCGCGCGGACGATGGACAGGTGATAGGCCATCCGCCTATGGTCCCGCCAGCCTAAAAAGCATCAGGGAGAATGCCATGTCCACCACGCCGACCATCGAAACGCTGCATCAAAAATGGATCGAGGCGTTCAACAGCCATGATCTCGACGCCCATGTCGCGCTCTATACCGAGGATGCGATGATGTTCGGGGCAATTCCGGAATTGGTTTTAGGCCGTGAGGCCATCAAGACCTATTTCGGCGGGCGGGGCCCCAAGGTGCATGTGGCGAAATACCCTCTTCCCCACATTGTGATGCTAAAAGAGG
Source organism: Hyphomicrobiales bacterium (assembly GCA_947374125.1). Taxonomy (GTDB): domain Bacteria; phylum Pseudomonadota; class Alphaproteobacteria; order Rhizobiales; family Beijerinckiaceae; genus CAIUPE01. The sequence continues at coordinate 9,069 of CANCAR010000017.1, forward strand.
ATGTGGCCGCAACCGCCGCCCATGTCGATTTCGCCGATGGCGATACGCCGATGCCCTATCGGCTGACCTGGATGCTGGTGAAGAAAGATGGAAATTGGCGCATCGCGCAGCATCACGGCTCGCCGAGAGGGTGAGGTTGACGGCATGACGACGATTACCCTCTGGATCGACCTTCTTGTGATTGCCGCAGCGCTGGCCTCGGCATTTTTCTGGCTTTCGGCCAGCCGCCAAAGACTAAGGCGGATCGGCCGCCATGAAGAATTAGACGCCGCTGACCTTAACCGGATCATTACATCGCTCAATCGCGCGCAAATTATGAACGCTCGCGGCGCGCTTGCGACCGGGCTGGCGACTTTATTGGCCGCCTTTCGGGTGCTGCTGGATTTCGCGGTGATTGTTCAGTAGGTCGAAAAAATGGGTCCCTACCCTGGTGACCTTCGACGATAAAATGACGTAACGTCATTCTATCGAATGCCGCAGGCAATGAACGTGACATTTGATATCATATATGGTATCGAAAATGACAAAGCGCGAAAAATTATTGACTGCCATCAGAAATAACCCGGCGGATGTTCGGTTCGACGATGCCTGCAAGGTGGCTGAATGGTTAGGGTTCACGGAGAGACGATCAGGCGGCTCGCATGTTGTGTTTACGCGGCCCGGAGAGCGACTTCAGCTTAATTTTCAAAATCACGCTGGCAAAATACGTCCGTACCAAGCCGATCAGTTAATCGCCATGATTGCCCGCTATGGAGATAGCAATGACTAACTCGATAAAATACCCCGCGTCGGTCTTCTGGAGCGAACAAGACGGCGGATTTATCGCTATTGCTCCTGATCTTCCGGGCTCTTCGGCCTTTGGCGAAACCGAAGCGGATGCTTTGCGGGAGTTGCGACTGGTTATAGAATTGGGCATCGAAAGCCACAAGGCGGTCGGAAACCCGATCCCCCAGCCAACCGATTTGACGAAGCTGCACGAGTATAGTGGTCGCTTATTGCTTAGGATGCCAAAGACCTTGCATCAACTCTTGGCGGATGAGGCTAAACGCGAAGATGTCAGCCTTAATCAATATATTCTCTATCGCCTAGCGAGCGGCACGGCGAGCCATAGCGATCAGGTTGCGCCGCCTTTGAAAAAAGCAAGCCGACCCAAACAGGCGTCTGGAAAATCCAAACGTCTGGCAAAGGCACCTTCCGTTAAAAACAAAGCGGCTTAGGCCGCACGTTTAGTCAAACAATTCTTCGAGGAAAGATTTGCGGCGCTTCTCATAGCCTTGGCCATAGGAATTCGTTGGTGGACGGCCATAGTTTGGTGGCGGCGGCGCGTAGGAGGGAGCTAAAGGTGGAGCAGCCTCACGGGTGCTGCGTTCGACGATTTTATCGAGTTCGCCGCGATCCAGCCAGACGCCACGGCATTGCGAGCAATAATCGATTTCAATGCCTTGGCGTTCGCTCAAGGTGAGCGGGACCGAACAAACGGGGCAGGGCATTCCGTTGGAGGCGTGGCGCATGATGGGTTCTCCGAAAGCTCGGGCCCGTTCTCCCAACAACCACCATGGTCGCCGCTTGTACCGAGCCCTGAAAAAACGGTCCGACATCACACAGGCTTCAAAGAAAACTATGTCAGAGGGGCCCGGCCCGTAACTTTAAGATAATCAACAAAATGCGGCATTTCTTGGACGAAAAAGGCCTAATGCGCCCGCGAAATGCAGAAATCGACCGCTTCCAACATCGCCTTTTTCATCGGCGTATCGGCAAAGAGCGCCAGCGCGTCACGCGCCATGGCACCGTAATGGCGCGCGCGTTCGATGGTATCCTCGATAGCGCGGTGCTTTTTCATGATCGCAATCGCTTCGGTTAATTCCGCGTCACCCGTTTCACCTTGTTCCAAGGCGCGCTTCCAGAACGCGCGCTCGGTCTCGGACCCACGCCGGAAAGACAGCACCACGGGCAACGTGATTTTACCCTCGCGGAAATCATCGCCGAGGTTTTTGCCGAGTTTCGACGACACGCCGCCATAATCGAGCGCATCGTCGATGAGCTGAAACGCGATGCCGAGATTGGCGCCATAGGAGCGGCACGCCGCCTGCTCGGCTTTGCCGAAACCTGCAATGATGGGACCTACTTCACAGGCGGCTGCAAACAAGGCTGCCGTTTTTCCGCGCACGACAGAGAGATATTCATCCTCGGTCGTGGCCGTGTTTTTGGCGACCGCCAATTGGAACACTTCACCCTCGGCGATCACGGTGGCAGCGGTGGAAAGCACATCAAGTGCGTGCAGCGAGCCGACTTCGACCATCATTTTGAACGCTTGGCCCAAGAGAAAATCGCCGACGAGGACGCTGGCTTCATTACCCCACAGCATACGGGCGGCGAGCTTGCCCCGGCGCATCTCGCTGTCATCGACGACATCATCGTGCAAAAGCGTGGCGGTATGCATGAATTCAACGGCGGCGGCGAGTTTCACATCACCCTCGCCGGAATAGCCGCACAGCTCGGCGGTCGCGAGCGTCAGCATGGGGCGCAATCGCTTGCCGCCGGACTCGATCAGATGCTTGGCGATTTCCGGAATCATCTCGACATCGGAACCGACGCGCGACAAAATCATCCGGTTAACGCCTTCCATGCCGGACTTCGTCAGCAAGAGAAGCGGATCGAGACTTGGGCTAGAGGCGGCTTTGCCTTCGAGAGAAACAACAACACCCACTGACGTCTTCCTTTCTTACAAAGACGGCACGCCGCCCAAATTTCGCCGCAAAATGCCACGCGAGAGCTCACTTCGCAACTTGCCAAACGGTCGCTAGAGCATGTTTCGATTAAGTGGATACCGGTTAATCGTAAAAACATGTGACAAAACAAAGGACGAGAGCACGGTTTTGATTCCATCAAAACATAACGTGCTCTAGCGTCGATACATCAATGGAACCCAATGAAAAGAGCGCAAATGTCGGAAATTTTACGCAGCAATGATCTTGTTTTGATCTCGGCGATTGAGGCTTTGATGAAATCTGCGGACATTTCGGTATTTGTGGCGGATTATTTTGCGAGTTCGATCGAAGGCTCGATCGGCGCTATTCCACGCCGGATGCTCGTGCCGGAGGAGGACGCAACGCGCGCGCGCCGCTTGCTAGATGAGGCCGGATTTGGTGCCGAGTTGAGGCCTTTATGAAACAGGCTTGGTTTCTGGGCGGCAAAGTTCAGCTGGCACAATCGGATACCGGCCACCGGGCGGGGACGGATGCTGTTCTTCTGGCGGCGACCGTGCCTGCTAGCTTTGCGGGACTCGTTGTAGATGCAGGTTCGGCCAGTGGAGCGGCAGGGCTCTGCGTTGCCGCTCGAGTGAAACAGGCCCGGCTGCGCTTGATTGAGATTGATCCGTCCGAGGCTGATTTGGCCCGTGCGAATATTTTAGCCAATGGCTGGCAGGATCGCGCAAGTGTGGTGGAAACTGATCTTCTGGCGCCCTTTAAAGCGCGCGAGGCGATGGGGCTGACGAGGGCAGATGCGGACCTTGTGATCACCAATCCGCCTTATCTTGCGGAGGGAAAAACGCGGATCTCGCCGGATAGTGACCGGCAACGCGCGCATACCATGCCCGAAGGTGGTCTGGAGCGCTGGCTCCTGGCCTGCCATGCGCTGCTAAAGCCACACGGTGTGCTCAGCCTGATCCATCGCGCCGATGCTTTGCCGGAGATTTTAGGGGCGCTTGAAGGACGGTTTGGGGGTGTTTCTCTTCTGCCGATCTACCCACATGAAGGGGCCTCCGCGACGCGTATTCTGGTGGGAGCGATCAGGGGCAGTCGGGCGCCGTTGAACCTTTTATCAGGCTTGGTGCTGCATGAGCCCGATGGTGGCTTTACGCCGCGGGCTGAGGCGATCCATCGGGGTGAAGAGGGGCTTTATCCTAGCCCCTGAGCGCGCCAATCAGCGATCCGGTTTCCCGCCTGAGCGCCATAATGCCAGTATCGGTATGGCGAGAGGGATGAACGCGGTTGGTCAAGAGCGTCCAACCGACGCCCCGATCCAGATCAATCCAAAGCCCTGTGCCGGTAAATCCCAGATGACCAATGGTGCGCGGCGAATGACCCGTGCCGCCATGCCAGCCTGCTTCCGACACCTCCCAACCAAGGGCGCGGTTGCCTGAGACCGGTGTGATCATTTCCTCAAAGAGGTCAGGCGATAGGCCTGCGCCGTTCAGAAGATAGGCTGCATGATCGAGCACGCCATCGACCGTGCCAAAAAGCCCCGCATGGCCCGCAGGGCCGCCGAGAGCGAAGGCGTTTTCATCGTGGACTTCGCCTCGAATGATCCGTCCCCGCCAAGCGCACTGCTCGGTTGCAACGCTTTCGGGTTTGGGCGGGAAAAAGCCGAGCCCATCCGCGAACGGTTGTTCAGCGAGTGCGAGGCCGGTGATCCGTTCGATCACAATGCCCAGCAGGATATAATTGATATCGGAGTAAACCGGAGGCCCCGCCTTCCAGACGCGTTGCAAAACATAGGCCCGAAGCGTCTCAGGCGTTAGGCCCAGCGTGTAGAGGGGCTCAACGGCGGGCAAATGCGTTTGGTGCGCCAGAAGCTGGCGGGTGGTGAGGCTGCGCTCAGGTGCAGCGCTGTCATATTGGCGTAAGTCCGGGATATAGCGCGTCAAAGGCGCGTCGAGCGCGAGCTTGCCATCCTTAACCAGATGCATCACGCGGTTGACCGTGAACATCACCTTGGTTAGCGAGGCGAGGTCGAACCACATGTCGCGCGTAAGCGAGACGCGCTCCGGCTCGATTTGGGCGAAGCCTGCGTAACGAACCGCGCGTGCTCCATCCCGCGTGACGATGCCCAAGGCGGCCCCCGGAATTCGTGCCGCGGCAAGCGCTTTTTGTGCGGGTGCGAAAATGTCATCCATCCGTTCGAGAAGGCTCATGGTGTGAAGTCCTTAGCCGCGCGCGATATTTCGCCGCCTGTCATCGGATCGGGCACGCCCGTTGTCGAGGGCAGGCTGAGGGGTAGGCCCTTTAGGCTTCGCACCGCAAGCCAAGCAAAACATTCCGCCTCGAGCGTATCGCCGTCCAAGCCAACCGCCTCGACAGGGTCAACCGGAACGCCAAGCCTTTGCCTTAGCCGCTCCATCAAAAATCCATTGTGCCGCCCTCCGCCACCCACGAGCCAGCTCAGCGGCTTTTCGGGTACATGGTGCAGGGCGGCGGCAATTGATTCGATCGTGAAGGCCAATAGCGTTGCAGCACCATCGGCATCAGACAAGGGAGCGACAAGCGTCATCCAGCCGTGAAACGCATTGCGATCCAGCGATTTAGGCGGCGGTTTTCGGAAATAATCCTCCGATAGAAACTGCTCGACCAAGGCCTGATGGGTTTGACCAGATGCGGCAAGCGCGCCATCCTTGTCAAAGGCTTGGCCCCTTCGTTCCCTTAGAAAATCATCCAGCAGGGCAGAAGCCGGTCCGGTGTCGAACGCTAAAACCTGATCATGGCTGATCGACGTCACATTGGCGACGCCGCCGAGGTTAAGCACCATCAGCGGCATGTTAAGCTTACCCGCTTGCACCAAGGCTTGGTGATAGAGCGGCGCGAGCGGCGCGCCCTGACCACCTGCCGCGACATCGGCGGATCGGAATTGGCTCACCACATCAATTCTAAGCAGCGATGCGGCACGCGGGCCATTGAACAATTGACGGGTAAGGCCACGCTCCGGTGCGTGAAACACCGTCTGGCCGTGAAAGCCAATGAGGTCGATGGTTTCACGCTTGATCTCGTTTTGGATCAAAAAATACTCAACTGCCGCACAATGCGCGTCTGTTACGGCGTCGGCTAAGTCGGAAAGATCGGCGCTTTCCGCGCGGCGCGAATCCGCCACGAGTTCAATGAGCTTGCCGCGAAGCGCAGATGGATAGGCACTCATCAAGGATGGCCCCCTAATGATCGACGCCTCTCCATCCGTTTCAAGGAGCGCGACATCGATGCCATCCATCGAGGTGCCGCTCATCACGCCGATAACCTTCATCAACCCGCCCGGTACATTCAGTAGCTATTCATACGCAAGATGTTTTGCTCTTCAATCTTAGGTATCGTCAATCCGAATGGGCATCAAATGGGTAGAGTTGCTAAAATGGTCGCTCCTGCGTCGAAAATTTTTCTGAAGCGAGCCGGTGTTTTATGGCTCAGTCTTCTCGCGCTTTCGGCGTGCCAGCGCTACGAATGGGTTCACCCGACAAAATCGCTCGAACAATTCGGCCGTGAGAAATTTGCCTGCGAAGAACGCGCGTCACGGCTTTATCCCGTGACACCGGTGACGACAGTACAAGGCGGCGGGTATATTTATGATGATTTCAGGCGCTGTCGCCGACATTTTGACGGGTTTGGCATGTGCTATGCCCAGCCGCCGATCTATGTGCCGCCAACCTATTCAACCCGCGACTTGAACGAGACACCGCGCAATCAGGCGGTGGAATCGTGCCTGTTCAGCAAAGGCTATCAGCTCGTTCCGGCAAAATAGAACGCAACATTTATGAAACCTTGCCCCGGATCAGGGACGGTTTGATCTTCATCGCCAATGGCAATCCGATGCCAATCAGCATGAAGCGGGCAATGTGGTGAACGCCAACAATAACGGGGTCGATATGCAGTGAAAAGGCCAGCGCCGTCATCGCTTCTAACGCTCCGGGCGCAAAAGCGATCAGCGCTTCAGGCAGCGGAAAGCCCACGATATGCGCCACAAGAAACGCGCCGATAAAAGCAATAAATGTTGAAACGAAAAAGGACAGCAGGGCTGCGGGCCCGATGGCCGCAATCTGGCGGGCGCGCATCCCCTCGAAGCGACCCCCAATTAAAGCGCCTATCAGCACAAAGCCGAGCGTTGCCAGCGCCATTGGATATTGGCCCGGAAAAAAGCCTGCACCACGCAAGAGCCCGACAACCACCAGCGGACCCAAGACGAAGGGCGCTGACATGTTCAGCATCCGAAAACCTATGCCGCCAGCCAGTCCCAATCCGATAACGAACAACAAAGTGAGCCCATCCATCGCAGGCTGAGTTATGCTTTGCGGGCTGCCAGACAGACCCGCCAACACCAATAAAGACGGCAAAACCGCGACCAGCATCACAAGCCGAAACAATTGCACGATGGCAATACGGGGAACGTCCGCGCCCTCGTCTACCGCAACCGCCATGACGGCCGATAAAGCCCCCGGCGTTGCCGCCAAAACGGCATCGCGCCGCTCCCAGCCAGAAAACTTGATCAACACGGCCGACGTCACGATCATAACCGTGAGACTTGTCACGGCAAGACCAAGGAGGCTCAAAGGAACAGTCACGAAGGCTTGAAGCGTTTCAGGTGTCACGGCTGCACCGAGTGTTAATCCGGAAAAAAGCATCCCTACGTCACGCAATGGCGAGGAAAGGGCGCCCCCTCGCCCCGTGGCAGCTAGCGCAATTGTGGCCGCCATCGCGCCTGTGAGCCAAGGCGCCGGAATGGAAAGCCACCAGCCGACTGCACCGCCAAGGGCCGCCACCAACACCGTCCAATATTGTCCGGGGCGCTTTAGCTGATCGGCGTAGGTGCCATGAAAAAGGGTGCTGATAGGCACGTTACGTCCGTAACATTCGGGGTACTGCGGTTGCGAAGGATCAATGAAACTACAGTTCCGAAATGTCAAATTCATGATCCTGGATGGTCACAAGCCAGGCCAGGATAAGCCGTTGGAGTTCCTAAGCTTTCAACGGTCGGGTGCCCGGCAATGTCTCGGGGGAGCGGTGCCGGGCGCCCACATTATTTTTATAGCGATATCCCCTCGCTCCTTGAGATCGGCGTTTTTATTAATAGGTGCCGGTAAGCGGACGCAAACGCCGCAGAACGACCCGCATCAGCCCATCGTGACGCTCGTAAGCAATAACAGCGTCGCGCTTTAATTGGGAAAAGGCGCGGCTGACCGTCTCAAGCGTTAAGCCAAGATAGTCGGCGATTTCGGAACGCGTCATCAAGACCCGGACAGTCAGTTCGCCTTCTGAAGGCGGCTCGCCGGGGTATCGGGCTTCAATGAGGTCAAGAATATAGGATGCTACCCGCTCCACCGCTGATTTTCGCCCTAGCAATACGGCGTGCTCATGCAGCGCGCAAATTTGTACCTTGAGGAGATCGCCAACCAAGGAATTAAATGCGGAGGAGCGCTCCGCCAGCCCTTTTTCAAAGACGGTAAGGCGAACATCGGTGAGCGACTCCGCCACACTATCGTGGTGACCATTCGGCGTGACGCCAAAAATGCCACCCGGCCTTAACACCTCGAAGATTTGTCGGCGACCATCCGGCAAAAGCTTGGAGATCATCACTTCACCCGAGACAACCCGGTAAATGGCACGCGCGGGCTCGCCCTCATCGATGATGGTGACGCGCGGTGGGAAATCGACCGAGCGGCCGATACCGGGGCCCTCGGCCCCGGTTGTTTCTAAAGACTGGGACATGACGGCACCTGCCGAGACAAGAGGGGAAACCCGACGGGAGATCGAAAGGCGTTAAAACGCTGCCGAATAAACGATCCGAACGAGATCCGCCGTGTTGCGTGCACCAATCTTTTCCATGATCCGAGCCCGATGCACCTCTACCGTGCGTGGACTTATCCCTAATTGCCGCCCAGCCTCTTTATTGGATGCGCCTGCAGAAATCTTCTGAAGCACCTCCCGTTCACGAGGAGTCAGGCGATCACCACCGGGAACCGAAACCACATTCGGTACCGCACCATTGGTTCCACGCTTTTCGGCGAAGGCTTCCTGAACACGGCCCGCAACGGCATCCGCAATGCAGGGCTTGACCATGAAATCCTTGGCACCTTTTTTCATGGCCGAAACGGCCATTTCTACATTCGCACCACCTGCCATCATCACGATAGGTGCATTGATGCGGTGTCCAAGTTCGCCAAGAAGGTCGTTGCCTAACGTGCCGGATACTTCCGAATCCAGAACGATACAGCCCGGCACATGGTGCCGTGTGGCGGCGAGAAGGGACTGTCCGTCAGAAAAAAGCGTGACGTGATACCCATGTGTCTCGAGGCTCGATGCCACGGCACTCCGAAACGCCAGATCAGCATCGGCGATATAGACGTCTTGTTCAACCATTCGGGATTCAACCATTACAATCCTCCTAATGCGACTTTCCAAAAGAAACGCTGAAAAAGCGCGATGACAACACGATCAAACTGCTAAACTTTTTGCTACGATCTACTTGATCGATGCGGCCAATATTTTCGCAGTGGTTGAATTTAAAACACCTGACTCGCCATTTGGTTGCGTATTTTGTCTTGCGCCTTTGTGCGCATGGCGCAACGGCATGGGAGTGCGTTCGGCTAAATAGGCCGTATCCCTTTGAAAAAAATAGAAAAAGTGTCGTATAAACGAAATTTATTCGTAAGATTGCGGAAGCGAAGACTCAAGCAAGCGCTTTGACCAATCGGGCGCTTGCCTCAACCAGATCGTCGGCTTTGCGGGCAAAACAGAGCCGAAGCCAAGCGTCCTCGCTTTTGGCGAAGGCGCTGCCGGGTGCCAAACCGACATTCGCCTCATCGATCAGGCGTTTGGCAATCGCCATCGAATCTTTTGCGCCTTCAACCTTGAAATAGAGATAAAACGCGCCCTCAGGGCGGGCGAAGCTGACGCGACCCGTGCTGGACAATGCCTTGCAGACAATATCGCCACCGATTTTGGCACGTTCAATCTGGTGCTTTAAGAAGCTATCGCCGTGATCCAACGCCGCAACCGCTCCGCGCTGCAAAAAGGTCGCAACGCCCGATGAAGAATACTGAATAAGGTTTTCAGCCGTTTGAACGAGCGAGGGGTGGCATTCGAGCCAGCCAATCCGCCAACCTGTCATGGCCCAGTTTTTGGAGAAAGTCTGGACAAAGAGAATCCGGTCATCCTCGTCCATCACGTCATGGAAAGATGGGGCACGCGCTGATCCATCAAACACAAACTGGCCATAAATCTCATCAGCAATGATCCATAACCCGTGCTTGCGGGCAAGCGCCAAGACGGCTTCAAGCTCCGCGCGCGTCGCCGTCCACCCTGTGGGATTGGAAGGGGAATTAATCACGATCGCGCGGGTCTTCGGCCCGACGGCTGCAGCGATCCGCTCGATATCCAAAAACCACCGACCGTTGGGCCCGTCATTGGTCAGTCCCATGGGGACATCAACCGCGACCGCTCCAATCACATTGCCGCAGCCCAAGAAATTCGGCCAAGCGGGCGAGGGAACAATGAATTCATCGCCCGCGCCAAGCGCCATACGGAACGCGATCTGCAGCGCGTGCATGCCGCCAATGGTGCAGACAAAGCGCTCCGGTGCAAATTCCTGCCCATACAAATTTGACATATAACGTGCAACGGCTGAGCGAAACTCAGGAATGCCCCTGCCCGGCGTATAAAACGTCTCGCCAGCGGCTAGCGACCGGGTTGTGGCTTCTGTGATAAAGGCAGGCGTTGGCATGTCGCCTTCCCCTGCCCAGAGCGGGATCAATCCGGGCCGCCCCCATCCATACGTAAAGACTTCCGTGATCCCGCTTTTTGGCGCAGCAAGCGCTTCGGCGCGAATATCGGTGGTGAGATGGGTGCCGGACTGTGCAGAAAACATTCAACGATCCAATCGGTATAGAGGTTATAGCTCTCTTTGTTTCACAAAGAGGCGACGCTTGCCAGACGCTCGATGAACTGGAATTGTTGTTTTTATAGAATTGGCGGGGAAAACAGGCGTCATGATCGCGGGTTGGGTCATCATTTTAACGGCCTTGATCTATCTTTCGGGTCTGTTTGCCCTTGCGCATTTTGGCGATATTCATGGCCAAAAGTTTCGTACGGGCCGATCAAGTGCCACGCTTTATGCGCTTACTTTGGCGGTTTATTGTACCTCTTGGACGTTTTTCGGCTCGGTGGGCCTCGCCTCCAATACCGGGTTTGATTTTCTGGCGATTTATATCGGGCCGATTCTGGTGATCGGCTTCGGCCACGGCTTTGTCGAGCGCATCGTCAAACTATCCAAAGCCCAAAACATTATCTCTATCGCCGATTTCGTCGCCGCCCGCTATGGCAAGAATGGAAAAGTAGCTGCCCTTGTGGCGTTGATTGCGGTGATTGGCTCCATTCCCTATATCGCGCTTCAATTAAAGGCCATTTCCGTTTCCTTACGAACAATTTTGGAGGCCACGCCCGGCGGCGTACAAGGGTTCTCGACGCCCGCTTCTGGCACGTTGGCGTTGATTGTCACCCTGGTCTTGGCCGGATTTACGACGGTTTTTGGGACGCGCACGATCGATGCACGCGAACATCATAACGGACTCACGCTGGCCGTTGCGGCTGAGTCGGTGGTCAAACTCGCGGCCTTTCTCGTCGTTGGCGTGTTTGTCGTATGGGGAATGTTTGATGGGCCGGTTCCGCTGTTCACGGCGGTTGCGGAGCGCGCCGATATTAAGCCGCTGTTCGAACGGAGCAGCGGCTTGGCAACGGTGATTGCGATGACGGCTTTGTCCTCCGCAATTATTCTCATTTTGCCACGGCAATTTCATATGACGATTGTCGAAAACCGCGACCCCTCCGATTTACGAAGGGCCAAGTGGCTGTTCCCGCTCTATCTTGTTCTGATCAATGTGTTTGTTATTCCAATCGCCTTGGGGGCGGATCTGATTTTTCCGCCCGGCACGCTGGATCGCGACATGGCGATCCTTCAATTGCCTTTGCATGCCGGCGATGATGTTATTGCGCTCATCGTGTTCATCGGCGGATTTTCGGCCTCAACCGCGATGATCATTGTCGAATGTGTTGCGTTGGGCACTATGGTCTCGAATGATCTGGTAATGCCGCTCATCTTACGGGGAGAAAAGAAGCTCTCCCGGCCACGTTCAGGTGATCTTGGTGGACAAGTGCTGGTGGTCCGGCGGGTTGCTATTATTCTCTTATTGCTCGCGGGCTATTCCTATTTTCGATCAACCGGCGAAGCGGCTTTGGCCTCGATTGGCCTCGTTTCGTTCGCGGCAATTGCGCAAATCGCGCCCGCCTTTTTTGGTGGGCTATTCTGGCGGCGGGGAACGGCACTTGGCGCGAGTGCGGGATTGATAACAGGCTTTGCCGTGTGGACTTACACGCTGGCCTTACCAAACCTTGCTGATCCAGCCCGATTTGGGCTGGACGCGCTGCTCGCTCATGGCCCCTTTGGCATGGAAGGACTTAAACCAACCAATCTTTTTGGCTTGAACCTGCCCTTTATCGCCAATGGAGCCTTTTTCAGCCTTGTGGCCAATCTGGCCGCCTATTTCGGGTTTTCCATGCTGAGGGCACCGACGCCGATTGAGCGGCTTCAGGCTAGCCTGTTTGTGACGCCCGAGCGCTCCTTGCGTCCGTTCAATTTCCGTCGTTGGCGCAGTAGCGTGACTGTTGGCGATTTAAAACGGGTGGTTGGGCGCTATCTGGGCGTCGAGCAGGCCGACCGCGCCTTCGCGGGCGTTATCCCGTCGCTCACCCACGAAGCCAGCGATGACAAATCCGCAGACATTGAAATGCTTCGGTTCGCCGAGCATCAATTGGCCTCGGCGATTGGGGCGGCATCCTCGCGGCGCGTCATGTCGATGTTGCTCAGCGGCGGCAATGTCAGCCAAGCCGCTGCGCTGCGTTTGCTGGATGACGCCTCGGCTGCACTGCAATATAACCGCGACCTGTTGCAACACGCGCTGGATCACGCGCGGCAGGGCATAACGGTATTCGACCGTGATTTGAAGCTCACCTGCTGGAACCGCGAATTCCAGCACCTGTTCGGTCTACCGGATAGCATGATGCGGGCAGGCACGACGCTCGATGAAATCGTGACGTTTAACGCCAAAAAGGGGCTGTATGGCCAAGGTCAAAAGGACCGGCTCATCACGGCGCGGCTAGAGAGTTTTGTCAGCGAAGCGAGCCCTTCGCGGTTGAGGCTCTTCCCTGACGGGCGAACGGTGGAATTTCGCTCCGCTCCGCTGCCCGACGGCGGCATTGTGACGACCTATACCGACGTGACCGAAACGGTTAGCGCGGAAGAGGCACTGGCCCGCGCTAATGAATCCCTTGAAGCCCGCGTTCGCGAGCGCACCGAGGAGTTGCTTAGGCTCAACAGCGAATTAAGCCGCGCCAAAGCGGAGGCCGAAGACGCCAATCTCTCAAAAACTCGGTTTTTGGCCGCCGCTAGCCACGATATTCTCCAACCGCTCAACGCGGCACGGCTTTATTCTAGCGCATTGCTCGATCGCGACCGGAAGCAGGGCGATGAAAGTTTGGCTGAGAATGTCGCCACCTCGCTTGAGGCTGTGGAGGATATTCTCACCACGCTTCTCGATATTTCACGCCTTGATGCGAGCGCCATGAAGCCTGAAATCATGGCGTTCGGGCTGGATGAATTGCTAAGCCAGCTCAAAGTTGAGCTGGAGCCGATGGCGAAAGAAAAAGGCATCGATTTACGCTTTTCAAAAACCTCGCTGGCGGTGCGCTCGGACCGCCGACTGTTGCGCCGGTTGCTGCAAAATCTGATCTCGAATGCGATTAAATATACCCCCGAGGGCCGCGTATTGGTGGGTTGCCGGCGGAAAAAGGGGAAAGTCAGGATCGAAATTCACGATACCGGGCTCGGGATTCCGTTTTCGCAGCAAAAGGCTATTTTCCGTGAGTTTAAACGGCTTGATGACGGAGCAAGAGTAGCGCGCGGGCTTGGCTTGGGTCTCTCGATCGTGGAACGGATCGCGCGGCTGTTGCGCCACCCTTTGAAGCTCGTATCGGAGCCCGGGCGCGGATCGCTCTTCTCAGTAGAGCTGCCTTTGGCTGACGATGTGGCGAAGGCGAAGGCCATTCCTTCAGGGACGCCAACAATTTCCACGCCGCTTGTTGGGATGTCGGTGCTTGCCATCGACAACGAGCCTGCCATTTTAGATGGTATGAAAATTCTGCTGGAAGGCTGGGGCTGCGCGATCATTACAGCCGCAGGCTTGGCCGACCTCGCCAGCATAAGGATACGGCCGGACGTGGTGATCGCCGATTTCCATCTCGGCGAAGGGACGGGAATTGATGCTATTGGTGAATTGCGCGGAACATTTGGAGCCGATTTACAGGCCATTCTGATTACAGCGGACCGCACCCCCGCCGTGCGGGATGCCGCGGAATTAGCCTCAATGACCGTGATGCATAAGCCTCTAAAGCCCGCCGCCCTTCGCGCGCTGCTGGCGCAATGGCGGGCGGCGCAACCGCGTGAGACCGAGG
>CANCAR010000018.1 GCA_947374125.1 Hyphomicrobiales bacterium
TATGTACACCCTCATTGTGACCGCAAAAATGAACGATATCGATCCGCAGGCTTGGCTGGCCGACACCCTAAACCGTATCGCAAACCTGCCACAAAGCCGTCTCAACGACCTCCTGCCCTGGAACTGGCAAAACACCGACGCTCGTAAGACCGCTGCTTAACCGCGGTACACACCGGATGCTTACATCAATAATAACGTTTCGTAAGTTAGTAAATAAAAAATTGATTTACAATTATGTCATGAAATATTATTTATATATAATCTAGAGTATAATATAATCTAGAGTATAATTAATTTTTTTCAACCTATAGTTGTTTATCAAAATACTCCTATGGAATCGATATTCCCGCTTTATTTTTGGGGGCATGGCGCAGCTTTTAGTGGTGTGTCCTCTACTAGCATCAGGGCGCGCTAGTGGTGCCCAGGGCTGGAATCGAACCAGCGACACTGCGATTTTCAGTCGCATGCTCTACCAACTGAGCTACCTGGGCATTCGGCGTCAAAACGTCGAACAGGCGGGCGTTATAGTGGGTAGGAGAGGGGCTGTCCAGCCATCAAGGCGATGTATTTTACGGTTCTTTTGTTGCCCTGCTAAAATCAGTCGCGAAATACAAAATCGCAATCGGAGCGGCCAAAGGCAATATCGTCGGCGCTTGTTTCGGTTTCGAGGTATCCTTGGGCATTAGCATCTAGGCCCCCGACCGCCATGAATTGATCAACATAGCGGCGTGCCGTGCGTACCAAGGCTGCGCGCCGGGCCCAGCGGGTTGTAGTTTCGTCATGCGCAATCGTAAGCTCCTCCCATGTGTGGGCGACGAAGGGGGGCTGCAACACGTCTTCGGCAAAGCTCATGATCAAATCCCGAATCACCAACGGTATCTAACAGCATCAACCTGTCGTTAACTTATGACGTTTGTGTGAAAAAATGTTGCCGATTCTCGACAAAATTGCCGCTATTTCACCCACACCGCCATAATTCGATTTGGACGAGAGCGAACCAGCGTGCTAGGAGCCGAAATGCGAGGGATTTGCACGATGAACCGCACCGGGTCTATCCACGTATAGGTTCCGTCAACTGTCTTTCCCCAGCCCGATAGTCCTCTTTCGAAAGCGTGTCTTAACCATGTCCGATCTTGCAACATACCGCGCATCGCGCCTGTCCAATTCATTCTTTTCAGCCTCGCTCACCGACCGTGATCCGGAAATTGCTGAGGCCGTTCGGCTGGAGCTAGGCCGCCAGCGCGAAGAGATTGAGCTGATTGCTTCTGAGAACATCGTTTCTCGCGCCGTGCTCGAAGCCCAAGGCTCGGTGATGACGAATAAATATGCCGAAGGCTATCCCGGCAAACGTTATTATGGCGGCTGCCAATTTGTCGATATTGCGGAAGATTTGGCCATCAAGCGCGCTTGTGAGTTGTTTGATTGCAAATTCGCCAATGTGCAGCCGAACTCCGGCTCGCAGGCCAATCAGGCGGTATTTTTGGCGCTGTTGCAGCCGGGCGATACGTTTATGGGGCTTGATCTCGCCGCAGGCGGTCATCTCACCCATGGCGCGCCGCCAAACGTGTCGGGTAAATGGTTCAAGGTTGTCTCGTATGGTGTTGAGCCTGAAACGCAGGTGATCAACATGGATAAGGTCGAAGCTTTGGCTTTGGAAACAAAGCCAAAGCTGATTATTGCTGGTGGCTCAGGCTATGCACGCCATTGGGATTTTGCGCGCTTCCGCGCTATTGCTGACAAAGTTGGGGCCTATTTTCTCGTCGATATGGCGCATTTCTCGGGCCTTATAGCAGGCGGCGCGCATCCTTCGCCGTTTCCTCACGCCCATGTTGTTACTTCCACGACTCACAAGACGCTGCGGGGCCCACGCGGTGGCATCATTCTTTCCAATGAGGAAGATATTGCCAAGAAGGTCAATTCGGCCGTGTTTCCCGGCATGCAGGGTGGGCCTTTGATGCATGTGATTGCCGCCAAGGCCGTTGCCTTTGGTGAGGCACTGACACCGGAGTTCAAGGCCTATGCGCGTGCAGTGGTGGAAAATGCTTCCGCGCTCGCCGATCAGCTGATCAAAGGCGGATTTAAGATTGTAACCGGTGGTACGGATAATCATTTGATGCTGGTCGATCTGCGCCCCAAGAATATCACCGGTAAAGCATCGGAAGCATCACTCGGTCGCGCACACATCACGTGCAACAAGAATGGCGTACCGTTTGACCCGGAGAAGCCAACAATTACCTCAGGTATTCGATTGGGGACCCCAGCGGCGACCTCTCGCGGCTTCGGCGTGGAAGAGTTCCGCGAAGTCGGTCGACTGATCGTCGAGACGCTGGATGGCTTGTCGAAGAATGGTGAAGCGGGCAACGGCGCGGTCGAGGCCAGCGTTAAGGAACGCGTTCATGCGCTGACGAATCGCTTCCCGATTTACTAACGGCGCGCTGGCGCGGGGGTTAGGCCGATGCGGTGTCCCTATTGCGGAAGCATGGACAGTCAGGTGAAGGATTCCCGTCCGGGCGAGGACGGGTCCGTCATCCGTCGTCGTCGCGTCTGTCCGGATTGCGGCGGGCGGTTCACGACCTTTGAGCGGGTGCAATTGCGCGAACTCACCGTGCTTAAGCGTTCGGGGCGACGTATCCCATTTGAGCGGGACAAGCTCATGCGCTCGGTCGAGATTGCCTTGCGCAAACGCCCTGTCGAGCCGGAACGCATCGAACGTCTCGTCAATGGCATAGTTCGGCAGTTGGAAAGCTCGGGCGAGGGCGAGGTGACGAGCCAGATGATTGGCGAATTGGTGATGGAGGGGCTGAAAGGCCTCGACGATGTTGCCTATGTGCGGTTTGCCAGTGTTTACCGTAACTTCCGGGAGGCGAGGGAGTTTGGCGAATTGCTGGACGAGCTTAGCGCCGACGATGGCGCAGGCGAGCGCTCCGCTGATAAGTCCGACCTATCCGAGCCCGACGAGGGCTGAGTGTAATGGATGGTGCCACCATTGATCAGGCCATGATGCGCCATGCTTTGGTGCTGGCCAAGCGCGGGCTAGGCCGAACATGGCCAAATCCTACTGTCGGTGCCGTTATATGGCAGATCGAAGGCGTGCAGCCGATCATTGTCGGACGCGGCTTCACGCAACCGGGTGGCAGGCCCCATGCTGAAACTCAAGCCATCGCTGTTGCAGGGGAGGCGGCGCGAGGTGCTTCCATCGCGGTAACGCTGGAGCCTTGCGCCCATCATGGCAAAACGCCACCCTGTGCGGAGGCTATTGTGGCGGCGGGAATTGTCCGAGTGGTGTCGGCACTTGAGGATCCTGATCCAAGGGTGAAGGGTGGTGGCCATGCAATCTTGCGTAACGCTGATTTGGACGTTTCAATCGGTGTGCTGGCGGAAGAGGCGCGGGCGGTAAATCTCGGATTTTTAAGTAAGATTTTGGACCACCGTCCGCTAGTAACCCTGAAGCTCGCCCAGACGGCCGATGGGTTTGCGGGTGTGATGGGTCAGCAATTGATGGTATCATCGAGTGTCTCAAAACAGCGTGTGCATTTGGCACGTGCCGCTCACGATGCAATTATGGTGGGAGTTGGAACAGTATTGGCCGATAATCCCGATCTAACGTGTCGCCTGCCGGGTATGATGCCCTTTTCGCCCGTTCGGGTGGTGCTCGATACGCATCTTGCAACGCCTATAGGCTGCCGATTGGTTGAGACCTGCGATACGGTTCCGACGTGGATTGTGACGGGACCAGACACGCCCAATGAGAAGATCGATGCCTTTCGCAAAACTGGCGTGATAATTGAGCGGGCAGCGCTGGGGAAAGATGGCAGGATCGACATTCGCGATGCGCTGAAAGTGCTCGCTAGCCGCGGGTTAACCCGAATCTTGAGCGAAGGCGGGCCTATGCTAGCCGAGGCATTGGCGCGGGCAGATGTTATTGACAGCGCCGAGATTTATACAAGCCCCGAGCGCCTGAACCGCGAGGGTATTGCTGCGCTTCGACCTGGGTTGCAAGCAGCCCTTGGTGATGCATCTCGTTTTGAAGTGTCACACAAGGTCACAAGTGGTCGTGATACAGTCGTCCATTATTCGAGGAGAGGCTGATGTTTACCGGAATTGTTAACGATATTGGGGTGATCGAAAGCGTTAAGGACCATGGCGAAACCCTACGGCGGATTCGTATTCATGCTTCGTATGATGCTGCCGGTATTGCCATGGGTGCTTCGATTGCCTGTTCGGGCCCTTGCCTCACGGTGGTTGGCTTTGGACCAAGGCCAGAGGGCGGCTGCTGGTTCGAGGTTGATGCGGCAGCAGAAACACTGGCGCGCACCACGGTAGGTGCCTGGGTTGTCGGCACGCGCCTTAATCTGGAACGTGCCCTTAAAATTGGTGATGAGCTGGGTGGCCATTTGGTATCAGGCCACGTCGATGGCGTAGCCGATGTCATTGTGCGCGATGACATTACCGATAAATCGGGTTCGTCTTGGGGTGCCACGGCGAAATTCACGATCCGTGTGCCGATGGAGCTTGCCAAATTTGTGGTCGAGAAGGGGTCTGTGTCGCTCGATGGCACATCATTGACCATTAATTCCGTCGAGCGGGATGTTTTGACCGTGCTGTTGATCCCGCACACGCTCGAAGTGACCACTTGGGGTGCGGTGAAAGCAGGTACGAAATTGAATATCGAAGTCGATCAAATGGCACGCTATGCCGCGCGGTTGGCGGAGTTTAAGAATTAAGACCGTTTTCAAGGCTAGAATTTAGTCGGGATCAATTGAGTTTTTGAAAAGAGCGATTTCAACTCGTAATTTTTGGACTAATTCGTGGAGCGCTTTGATGGTTGGGGTGAAATCGGCAATTTCAAAGCTGTCATAATTGTGGGTCGCGCGATGGCGAAATCGGCGCGTTTCATCGACCGCTTTCGCAAGATCGTTGCTCAGAATTTTTGGCCGACGGCCGGGTAAAGCCGTTGCGGCCCGGCGAATGATGTCGGCGTGCCAGTTGCGCCCCGCCGGTCGCTCTTCGTCAAGCATTTCCAGAATTCGCAATAGACTGCTTTCAAGCGACGTATGTCCCGATTGGACGGCGTGCATAAGCGCCATTTCAGCCTGATACCCTTGGATACCACCTTCAGAAAAGCCACCCAATTCAAATAGCGTAATCGATTTTTTAAAATGCCCGATGGCATTTTCAAGATCGATCTCAATTTCTATCCACCGTGCGTCCCTCATGCGAGCACACGTGCGTTTGGTAAAATGCGCTTTAGAAATTCTGGCTTGCAATGTTGAAATGAAACGACATCGACGGGCACATTGAGGCGTGTTCCCAGTTCATTGGCAAAATCCAATGCTTCGCCCAATTTTTCGCGCGAAAAGTCGGCTAAAAGATCAACATCGCTTTCGTAATGCAAATGACCGGTGACCATTGAACCGAAGATCAGATATCGTCCCTGATGGGAGCGTGCATAGGCCTGCAACTCGTTTTCCAGCAACGGCAAAGCTGCGCGGATCGCATCAATCCTCGCTTGCTTTCTGTCCGATAGGGTCAAGATATCTGCCATGAGCCAAGAATCCGGGGCGCGACGCCTAATGTCAAGATGCGTATCGCTTGCGGAAGCGCGCGCTGGGGGGTACTGAGACGCTCCACATTGTAACGAGGACTTTTTTTTATGGCCGGACCACGCCAATCCGCAGTATCTGTTGAACCGATGGAGGATGCGCGCATCCTGATCGTCGAGGCGCGGTATTACACGGAACTCGCGGATGAGTTGCTAAAAGGGGCACTTCAGGCTCTAAAGGCCGTCAGTGCGGAATGCACGGTTGTGACCGTTCCGGGCGCGCTCGAAATTCCTTCAACCATTGCCATCATGCTGGAATCAGCCTCGGCGCATGGGAAGCCGTATGACGCGGTTGTTGCCCTTGGCACCGTGATCCGTGGGGAGACCTATCATTTTGAAATCGTCTCGGGCGAAAGTGCGCGTGCACTGATGGACCTCTCGGTCGCTTATGGAATTCCGCTCGGCAACGGCATTTTGACGGTCGAAAATGACGATCAGGCATGGGCCCGCGCCCGTGTTTCAGACGGCAATAAAGGTGGTGGTTCTGCGGAAGCTGCGTTGTGTGTCTTGCGTATCAAACGCGCTGCCATTGCTGGAGCGCTGTGAATGTCGCGTGGAGAATTACGTTCCTCTGCCCGGCTTGGCGCTGTTCAGGCGCTCTACCAGATGGAAATCGCCGCTAAGGATTTGGGCGATGTCATTGCTGAGTTCGAGGCCCATTGGTTGGGCCGTACGGTAGATGGTATTGAGTGGAAACCTGCGGAAGGCGCATTTTTCCGAAGCCTTGTCGAAGGCGTTGTCAAAGATCAACGCGCGATCGATGTGAAAATTAATACCGCGCTCGACGATAGCTGGCCATTGGCTAGGATTGAGGTCGTGCTACGGGCGATTTTACGTGCAGGATGTTTTGAACTCCTGCGCCGCAAGGATGTGCCTGCCAAAGTCGTGATCCGCGAGTATGGCGATATTGCGCGTGCCTTTTATGAAGGCGATGAAGTGGGTATGGTGAGTGCGGTGCTTGATCGTTTGGCGCATGATATGCGGCCGGATGATTTTTGATCGTAAAAACGGTAATTGTTGTGTTGCGTAGGTTTTCGGCGGTGTTGGATGCGTCGTTGATCCACCGGAAGGGGTGTCATGGCAAACCAAACAGAGGCTAGACCAAGTGAAGATGCGCTGATCGAGCGCTACTTTGCACCATTGGCGGGCCCAGGTGGGCTGAAGTTACGCGACGATGCTGCGATTATTTCGACGCCGGACGGAACGGACCTCGTTACTACCGTTGATATGGTCGTCGCCAATGTCCATTTTTTTAACGACGATCCGGCGGACGCGATTGCCGAGAAAGCGCTGGGCGTAAATCTATCGGATCTTGCCGCCAAAGGTGCTCGTCCGGTCGGCTTTGTTTTAGGCTTGGCGCTTCCGTCTAATTGGACGGAGGAATGGCTCGCTTCTTTTTCTCGCGGCTTGGGCAATAGTGCCGAGCGTTATGGCTGTTTTTTGTTGGGCGGGGACACGACGCGGGCGGCTGGACCTTTGGTCATTTCCATTACCGCCTTTGGTAGCGTTCCGCGCGGCAAAATGGTGCCGCGAACAGGCGCAAAGCCCGGTGATCTCATTGCAGTAACGGGAAGCATCGGCGATGCGGCAATAGGGCTCAAAATCAGGATGACACCAGAACTTGATTGGACGGGCGGATTGAATGAAACGGATTATGCTTTTTTACTCAACCGCTATTTGCGTCCGCAACCACGGATCGCCTTTATTGATACGCTTAGCGCTTACGCCAACGCGGCGATGGATGTCTCGGATGGTTTAGTAGGCGATTTGGCCAAAATGCTCCGCGCATCCGGTGTGACGGGCACGCTCAAAATCGAAAGTGTACCATTGTCCGCGGCAGCCCATTCCGCAACCACGCTTCATCCCGTTTTATTGGCCGATGCCGTAACCGGGGGTGATGATTACGAGGTACTTTTCACTTTCCCACCGGATGCGCTCGATGCGGTCAAAGCTGGTGCCAAAGCCGTCGGTTTGCCAGTAACCGTGATTGGTGAGATTAAAGCCGGTCAGGGACCACTTACGGTTAGTCACCGGGGTGAGACCTTTCTAACCCGCACCGGATCCTTCAGCCATTTTTGATTGAGAATGTATCATGACAGCCGCCATGGAATTAGTCGCCGGTGACCGGCTCGCGCGGCGCAATGCGGTGCTGTTGGCCACAGCCACGGCGTTGGCGGGCGCCAACTCAACCGTCATTTTTGCGACAGCCGCCATCGTCGGTTCAGTCTTAGCACCTAGTCCAATATATTCGACGCTTCCTATTTCATTCTTCGTCGTCGGAATGGCGTCGGGCACCTTACCGATTGGCTATGTCGCGCGCCGCTTTGGCCGCCGTGCCGCGTTCGCTGTTGGCACAACGTCCGGTGTTTTAACCGGGCTTCTGGCGTGTGCCGCCGTCGTCAATGGGCTGTTTGCTTTGCTCTGCCTTGCCACGTTCTTTGGTGGAATTTACGGCGCAGCCGCCCAATCCTATCGCTTTGCGGCGGCGGACTCCGCAAGCGAGGCATTCCGACCCAAGGCAATTTCTTGGGTTTTGGTTGGTGGCGTATTTGCCGCCGTGATTGGGCCGCAGCTCGTTACCCATACGATGAATATGTGGCAGCCCTATCTCTTTGCCGCGAGCTATCTCTTCCAAGCAGGCGTTGCCGCCCTTTCCATGCTCGTCCTCGTCTTGGTTGAAGCTCCGCCCCCTCTAGCAGCCAATTCACCGGGCGCTCGCCCATTGCGCGAGATTATTCGTGCACCACGTTTTATTGTGGCCGTGATTTGCGGCGTGATCAGCTATGGGTTGATGAATTTCTTGATGACATCGGCTCCGCTTGCCATGAAGCTTTGCGGTCATGATGTGAGCGAGTCTAATCTTGCGATCGAGTTCCATGTTATGGCGATGTACGCACCAAGCTTTTTCACGGGTTCACTCATTGCGCGTTTCGGCGCACCGCGGATCATTCTCTTGGGTATGGTTCTGATTGTACTGGCTGCCCTTGTCGGACTTTCTGGGACCACTGTTCCGCATTTCTGGGGCAATATGATTCTCTTAGGGATTGGCTGGAATTTTGGCTTTATCGGAGCGAGTGCGTTGGTGACAGAGACCCATCGTCCGTCTGAAAGGGCAAAAGTGCAGTCTTTTAATGATTTTCTTGTTTTTGGTACCATGGTTATCGGTTCATTCTCGTCAGGTCGGATTTTGATCGATTTTGGCTGGGAAATGGTCAATATTGTCGTGTTTCCATTGGTTTTAGCTGGCTTTTTAGCACTTCTCATGTTCGGTCGTACACGAAAGACGGCACCGCTTTAGCTCAGACCTGCGAAAGTCGGATTTGCCAGACGCTCACAATTTTGGCAAAGACATGGCCGGAACATGGCCGAAACCGGAATTGATCACGTCCCACTCAAGGGCTGATGTTTCGGCGGTCCGGAAGTCGATAAGAAAACAGAGGATTGGAACAGCATCATGACACTGGGCTTTATTATTTTAGGCGGGCTTCTCGCGCTTGCCTATGGGGTGTGGGCGGTTGCCGACGTCAACGGGCGTGACGCAGGCAATGCACGCATGCAGGAAATCGCAGCTGCCATTGCGGAAGGCGCTCAGGCCTATCTGAAGCGCCAATACACGACGATTGCGATCGTCGGTGCGGTGCTCTTCGTAATCATTACAGCGCTTCTCAAATTGCCGGTTGGCATTGGCTTCCTTGTCGGCGCCGTGCTTTCGGGTGCTGCAGGCTTTATCGGCATGAACGTGTCGGTGCGGGCCAATGTGCGCACGGCACAGGCCTCGTCTGTTTCGCTGGCCGCGGGTCTTGATGTCGCCTTTAAGGCAGGTGCGGTGACGGGTATGCTCGTTGCTGGTTTAGCCCTGCTTGGCGTGGCAGTCTATTACTGGATCCTCACCGGTCCTATGGGCCTTGCTCCTTCTGACCGTATGGTCGTTGACGCGCTCGTTGCCTTGGGCTTCGGCGCTTCGCTGATTTCGATCTTCGCCCGTCTCGGTGGCGGCATCTTCACCAAGGGTGCGGACGTCGGTGCCGATCTCGTGGGTAAGGTTGAAGCGGGCATTCCGGAAGATGATCCCCGCAACCCTGCAACGATTGCTGACAATGTCGGCGACAATGTGGGCGATTGCGCCGGTATGGCCGCCGATCTGTTCGAGACCTATGCGGTTACGGTAGTAGCGACCATGGTTCTCGCCTCGATCTTCTTCGCAGGTCAGAACGTGCTGTCGTCCGTTATGCTCTATCCTATGGCGATCTGTGCAACGTGCATCGTCACTTCGATCATCGGCACCTTCTTCGTGAAGCTTGGCTCCAATAACTCGATCATGGGCGCCCTTTACAAGGGACTTTGGGCCACCTCGCTGCTCTCGGTGATTGGTCTTGGTGGTGCAACCAGCCTGACCATTGGTTGGGGCAAAATCGGCGAAGTCGCCGGCCAATCGATTACCGGTTGGAACTTGTTCTTCTGCGGTCTCGTCGGTTTGGCCGTTACCGGTCTGATCGTTTGGATTACCGAATACTACACTGGCACGGGCAAGCGTCCCGTCGTTTCGATCGCGCAGGCGTCCGTCACGGGTCACGGTACCAACGTGATCCAGGGTCTCGCTGTCTCGCTTGAGTCGACCGCGCTTCCAGCACTTGTGATTGTTGGCGGTATCATCACCACCTATCAGCTTGCTGGCCTGTTCGGCACCGCGATTGCCGTTACCACGATGCTCGGCCTCGCCGGTATGATTGTGGCGCTCGACGCCTTCGGTCCAGTCACCGACAATGCTGGTGGTATTGCCGAAATGGCTGGTCTTCCGAAGGAAGTGCGTCATGTCACCGACGCGCTCGATGCGGTTGGCAACACAACGAAGGCCGTCACCAAGGGCTACGCTATCGGTTCTGCCGGTCTTGGCGCTCTGGTGCTGTTTGCAGCCTATACGAACGACATTGCGGCCTTCACCAAGGCTGGCGTGCCATACTTTAAGGATATTGGCGTGGTTTCGTTTGACCTCTCCAACCCCTACGTCGTGGCTGGTTTGATCTTCGGTGGTCTGATTCCTTACCTCTTCGGCGGTATCGCGATGACGGCCGTTGGCCGTGCCGCTGGTTCGGTCGTCGAGGAAGTCCGTCGCCAGTTCAAGGAAAAGCCAGGCATTATGGCGGGTACCGAGAAGCCTGATTACGCGCGTGCGGTGGATATGCTCACCAAATCGGCAATCCGGGAGATGATTATCCCGTCGCTTCTGCCCGTTCTTGCGCCGTTGGTGGCCTATTTCGGCGTGTATTGGATCTCCGGTTCCAAGGCTTCGGGTTTTGCTGCCCTTGGTGCTTCGCTTTTGGGCGTGATCGTGAATGGCCTCTTCGTTGCCATTTCGATGACGTCGGGTGGTGGCGCTTGGGACAATGCCAAGAAGAGCTTTGAAGATGGCTTCGTCGACAAGGATGGCGTGAAGCATCTGAAGGGTTCGGACGCGCATAAGGCATCGGTGACGGGTGATACTGTCGGCGACCCCTACAAGGACACCGCAGGTCCTGCGGTTAATCCTGCGATCAAGATCACGAATATTGTGGCCTTGCTCCTGATTGCGATCCTAGCCCATATGGCTTGATAGCAGCTTGTAAAGCTTGAATGATTAAAAACCCCGGTGGAGCGATCCACTGGGGTTTTTTGATTCGAAAAAGTATTGAAAACTATTCAGGGTTAAGTCGAGCCAACCATCCGCAACATCTGACGGATGATCGAGAGATCGGTGCCGCTTGTTGGTGTCGTATTGGTGTTGAAATCGAACACCACGCCATCCTTTTGGCCGTAATTCGCAAGACGCTCCACTTTGAGGGCTTTGGTGAAGATGACGGTCAGCACGCGCTGATCGACGATCTGCGGCTTGTCATACATGAAGGCCCGCGTCGTATTCTGACTGATATAGTACCAAGTCTGGTTGCCTACGGTCGAAACAGTCGAAGGCGTGCCGAGAATTTTGAGCACTTGCTCAGCACTCATGCCTGGCTTGATTTCGGCAACGGCCTTTTCATCAATAACATAGCCCTGCACTTGCGGGCCGGCCGTTGTACACGCAGCAAGGGGTGATAAAAGAGCAACGCCAAGGGCAAAAGCGCTCATTTGGCGTGTGAAAGAATGGAATGTCCGCTCCGTCATGGGCATCGTCCGCTTTCGTAAGGTTAAGGCACAGGCGGGTTTTCGCTTGCCTTCCTCCTTCTTTATGCCGTACCCCGCATCAAGCGCAAGAGCCGGTATCGGTTCGTATCATTTGGTATAGAGAGATCGTCATGGCATGGTTCGGCTTCTTCGGTCGCAAGCGCAAAAACCGCGAACTCATCGAAAGACTCTACGCGGTTATTGTTCAACACGCGCGTTTGGCTGAGTTTTATCGGGATTTTGGGGTGCCCGACACGGTGGATGGGCGGTTTGAGTTGCTTACGCTCTATATGACGCTTGTCACACGAAGGCTGCGCGCCATGGCGTCGCCCGGGCCTGATATTGCGCAGGATTTGGTTGATTTAACCTTTGGGCAGTTTGAAGCGGCTTTGCGTGAAATGGGAGTTGGTGACATCTCTATTCCCAAGCGCATGAAGGTGATGGCAGGCGCGTTTTTAGGCCGTGCCAGCGCTTATGACCAAGCGCTGCGTTCGGCTGATCGGAAGGGGCTTGAACAGGCGCTGGCGCGTAATCTCTATGGGAAAGTATCGCCTCCAGAGCGCGCCGTTGAAAAGATTGCTGAAAATGTAAATCAAAGCGTGACAGCGCTCGAA
Source organism: Hyphomicrobiales bacterium (assembly GCA_947374125.1). Classification (GTDB taxonomy): domain Bacteria; phylum Pseudomonadota; class Alphaproteobacteria; order Rhizobiales; family Beijerinckiaceae; genus CAIUPE01. The sequence goes on from CANCAR010000018.1 coordinate 12,355, forward strand.
AATTTGTCGATTGACGCCTATATTGCAGGTCAATTGCCCTTTCCTATTCTCGTTTCGGATCCCGCGCCATGACCGACATCGCACCACTACCCTTGTCTCGTCCCGTTGAGGTTAACTCGATCCGGTCGGATGGATTAGCGCTTCGCGTTTCAACCACGGAAGGCGAACGGGCGGAACTCGCCAAGAGATTTGACATCCCGGGTATTTCTCAGCTTGAAGCCGATTTTTCGATGGCAAAAAAGGGACCTCGTGTGCGGGTGACTGGATTGGTATCAGGCCGGTTTACGCAAGTTTGCGTCCTCACGCTCGAGCCTTTCGAAAGCGATTTCCGCGAAGAGGTCGATCTATCCTTTGATGAAAATCCCGAAAAAGCCTTGGAATTACACCCCGAGGAAGAAGCTCCTGATCCGATCATTGATGGAATCATTGATCTTGGCGAAGTAGCGGGCGAATTCACCGCATTGGCGCTTGATCCCTATCCGCGCAAACCGGGTGCCGTTTTTGAGTTTCAGGATAAAAAAGACAAAATGGATGCCAAGCCCTCACCCTTTGGTGCTCTCGCCGATCTAAAACGACCGGAATAAGGGGTCGGGATAATGCCCATTCCACCGAAAAAAGGTTGGCCTCGTGGGGCTGCACCGTTAAGGTCTCCGACTAACCGGCAGCCGTTTTTTTGGGTGGCCGGAGCTGACACAGTCACTTTAATGGAACGGTTAAACCTTAGATGACGACGGGACGGCTAAGAATTGCTCTTGACGCGATGGGCGGCGATCACGGACCGGGCGTCGTCATCCCCGGAGCCGCGTTGACGCTTGAGCGCCATCCGGAAGTGACCTTCCTGATGTTTGGGGATGAGGCGCTGTGTCGCCCGCTGCTCGAGGCTCACCCAGGGCTAAAGGCAGCAACAGAACTGCGCGGTTGTGACGTGTTTATCGCGATGGATGAAAAGCCCAGTCAAGCGCTGCGCCGTGGGCGCGGGAAATCATCCATGTGGCTGGCGCTTCAGGCGGTAAAGGATGGCGAGGCCGAAGTTGCGGTTTCAGCCGGCAATACAGGCGCGCTCATGGCCATGTCGATGTTCTGCTTGCGTACCATGGCAGGCATTAACCGCCCCGCCATTGCAGCCATCTGGCCAACCTTGCGCGGCGAGTCGATTGTGTTGGATGTGGGTGCCACCATCGGTGCCGATGCGCGCCACCTCGTCAATATGGCGTTGATGGGTTCGGCCATGGCGGGTATTCTGTTTGATATTGAAAAGCCGACGGTCGGGCTTTTGAACATCGGATCAGAAGATGTGAAAGGTCTCGACGAGATCAAGCTCGCCGGTGCTATTTTGCGAGAAAATGCATTCTCAGGCCTGGAATATTCAGGCTTTGTAGAGGGAGACGATATCGGGCAGGGGACCGTGGATGTCGTCGTGACGGAAGGTTTTACTGGCAATATCGCGTTGAAGACCGCTGAAGGGACCGCTAAGCAAATCGCCTCCTATCTGAAGCAGGCCATGGCCAGCTCTTTCATGAGCAAAATCGGTTATCTGTTTGCCCGCTCTGCCTTTACGGCGTTGAAGGACCGGATGGACCCGCGCAAGGTCAATGGTGGCGTCTTTTTAGGCCTTGATGGTGTGGTGATCAAAAGCCATGGTGGAACGGATCCTACGGGCTATGCCTCGGCAATCGATATCGGCTATGACATGGTGAAATACGATCTACTCGATCGGATTAGGCATGCGGTTGGGCATGAGATCAAAATGGCCGACGCTGCACCACCGAATGACGAGACCGACGGCACCACAGAGGGGACTCCATCTTGACCATACGCTCCGTCGTGATCGGATCAGGCCATTATCTTCCCGAAAAATGTCTGACCAATGCCGATATGACCAAGCTCGTCGACACCTCAGATGAGTGGATCGTGGAGCGTACCGGTATCCGCCAACGCCACATCGCAGCCGAGCATGAGACGACGTCATATCTCGCCACTAAGGCGGCTGAAGCGGCACTTGATAGCGGTGGAATCGATCCGGCGACGATTGATCTCATTGTGCTGGCAACGGCTACGCCGGACTATACCTTTCCCTCGACAGCCACGCAGGTGCAGGCAGCGCTGGGGATTACGGGCGGAGCAGCCTTTGATGTGCAGGCCGTCTGTTCGGGCTTTGTCTATGCGGTGGCGACGGCTGATAATTTTATCAAAGCAGGATCGGCCAAGCGTGTGCTGGTCATCGGCGCAGAAACCTTCTCCCGCATTCTCGATTGGACAGACCGAGCGACTTGCGTGCTGTTTGGTGATGGCGCAGGCGCAATCGTCCTTGAGGCTCAATCCGGCGATGGAAGCAACGCAGACCGCGGTGTTCTTTCCACGCATTTGCGCTCTGATGGCCGTTATCGCGATAAATTATACGTCGATGGGGGGCCTTCGAGCAGCATGACCACTGGCCACCTACGGATGGAGGGCAAAGAGGTATTCCGCCATGCGGTTGCCAATCTTGCGGAGACGGTTGAAGAGTCGCTTCGCCGTTCCGGCCTTCGTGCCGATGAGATCAATTGGTTCGTTCCGCATCAGGCCAATCGCAGGATTATTGACGCCACAGCCAAAAAACTTGGCATTGATCCTAGCCGTGTCGTGATCACGGTAGACCTGCATGGCAACACCTCGGCAGCCTCGATCCCTCTCGCCTTAAGCGTGGCCAGACAGGATCGACGCATCGAAACAGGTAATCTCGTCCTGATCGAGGCGATGGGAGGGGGCTTCACTTGGGGGTCTGCGCTGATCCGCTGGTGAGGAAATGATTGATTTTTCTTGGTAAATAGAGGATTGACGGCTTTGATCTCGCGCAATAGTTTGAGGTGTGGGACGAATAAGCAGGCCTTTGCGAGGCGAAGGCGGGGGGATTTAAGTCGATGACGCAGAGAACGGTCACGCGTGCCGAATTGAGCGAGGCGGTCTATCAACGGATCGGACTATCACGTAGTGAGTCATCGGCACTCGTGGAATTGGTGCTCGACGAAATTTCGTCGTCGCTTGCGGTTGGTAACAGTGTGAAATTGTCGTCCTTTGGCTCTTTTCTCGTTCGGGAAAAGGGGCAACGGGTGGGTCGGAACCCAAAGACGGGTGTTGAGGTTCCGATTGAGCCACGACGTGTGATGGTCTTTAAGCCGTCCAACATCATGAAAGCCCGGGTCAATGGCATTGATGCTTCGGATGCGTCGGACGATTGAGTGATTAAAGGTGGAACGGATTGGACAAGAGCCCTGACGCTTACCGAACGATCAGTGAGGTCGCGGACGATCTCGGCCTGCCTCAACATGTCTTGCGGTTCTGGGAAACCCGTTTTTCTCAAATAAAGCCGCTAAAGCGGGGTGGTGGCCGCCGCTATTATCGACCTGACGATATTGAACTCGTCAAGGGCATCAAACATCTCTTGTATGGTACCGGTTATACGATCAAGGGAGTACAACGTATCCTGAAAGATCAGGGTGTGAAGCACGTCCAAACGATTGGTCGTACCGGAAACGTACCGGAGCCTGCGCCGGTTCCGGCAAAGCCACCAACTGGGCCGGAAGAAGAGCGGATTCTAGCCTCACCGCTCCAGCCGAGGATTGAACCAGAGGTCGTGCCATCACGACCTGTTGCACCCGGTTCCGCCGAGGATCTCGCAGCGCTCATCGCGCCGGGCTTACGACCAACTGCTCGAAGCCAGAAGCGCAAGACTCCGCAACTCGGCCTATTTGGCGAAGATGAGAGCGAGGGGGGGGCGCTTTCGCCCCAAGCTATGGCGCGTATGTTGCCCTCGGCGTGGCAGGGGACCAGCGTTTCGGGGAATGCGTCGGCAAAGCTCGAGGCTGCGGTTCTCGAACTTGAGGAGTGCAGCCGATTGATCGGTACTGTCCGTCTCGTAATGAGCGGTGGCGATTTAGGTTAGATTATTAATTTTTTTGCCGTATGCGAAATTATATGCGGATTCTAAGCCTAATTCTCTTTCTTATCCTTACCACCATTCCGGCCATCGCCACGGCGCAGGTAGAAGCGCGGTATGATTTTTGCGGCAATGGTGATCAACGGCGCCGGATCCAGATCGATATCCTCGCCTTTACAAGCGACGAATGGAACGTGCTGTTAAGCGTCAATGGCCGCAATGAGCTGGCCAAGCGCTCCGAGTTTGTCTATGCGGGCAGCATGCCGCGCGCGGGCTTTTTGTTTGCCGTTTTACCTGCTGCCAAAACGCCTCCGATTTTTCTGTTTGCTGACGGGCATGCCGAATGGGCGGGTCGATACTATTTTAAGTGTAAATAGCCGATATTTTACTAATCTGTAGGGTAATTACAAAATGCTCGATGCTTACCAAGTAACGCTCACTTGGCGCAGATGGGGGCTCATGGCAATCCCATGACGTTGACGCCGTTAGCATAAAATTTCTTTATTTTCAAAGGCTTAAATGGTCGGAGTGATAGGATTCGAACCTACGACCCCTAGTCCCCCAGACTAGTGCGCTAACCGGGCTGCGCTACACTCCGACTGCGCTGGTTTATAGAGGGCTGACTTTATCGGCGCAAGCGGTGTTGGGTTTATTATTCCGCGTCTTCCGGGTCGGGCCGCTCCATCCAGCGGATCAACGGCATCAGCGGCAAGATCCAGCTCAGACCGGCGGCGGCGTAATAAAGGTTCTGCCAGATTTTGTCGGCTTCCTGCAGGCGACCTTGGGCGATCATCATAGCGACGAGGCTGTAGACGCAAACGAACACCAACATGAAAAGGGCCCCAACGAGTTTTCGTGTTCTGCGGCGCATGGTCTAGGATTCCTGTTGCGGTGCGGCATCGCGGTAATTGCGGTGCGCGGCGGACGGGACTATGAGAGCGTTGAGCCTCTGATTCAAGCCCGGAAAGGCGTTTTCCATGCGTTCCGACGCCGCATCTGCTTCTGATGGATTAATGATGAGCCCTGCCACATCCGGTCAAGGTCTGCTACGCGCTTGGCTCTTTGCCATGGCGGGGCTGGTTTTCGCGATGGTGATTGTCGGCGGGGCAACGCGTCTGACCGGCTCGGGCCTATCGATTACTGAATGGAACCCGATTATGGGTGCTATCCCCCCTTTCACGGATCAGGCGTGGGTGGAGGCGTTCGAGAAGTACAAGGCCATTCCGCAATACAAGCTCTTGAATGAGGGCATGGCGCTCGGCGAGTTTAAGTTTATTTTCTGGTGGGAGTGGTCGCACCGGCAATTGGGTCGCGCAATGGGCCTGGTTTTTGCGCTGGGTTTTCTTGGCTTTGTTGCGAGTGGCGCTTTGAGGGGGCGGTTGGCGCTCAAAGTATTGGGGATTGGCCTATTGGGCGGCCTCCAAGGCGCCATTGGTTGGCTCATGGTTCGCTCGGGCCTGAACGAAGGCATGACGGCGGTGGCCCCCATCAAGTTGATGTTTCATCTGACGACGGCGTCGTTGATTTATACTCTTTTATTGATGGTTGCGACATCGCTCGGTCGCCCTCGGGGCGAGGTCGCTCCATCGTTCGTCAAGCATGCGGCTACGTTCGTCTTGGTCCTCACGCTTCTTCAAATCGCACTTGGTGCTTTGGTGGCGGGCTCTAAGGCTGGTTTGACCTGGAACACCTGGCCCTTGATCGACGGACAATTTATTCCAGGCGCTGATCTGTTGTTCTCGGTTCAGCCATGGATTGAAAACTTCGTCGATAATACGGCGTTGGTTCAGTTCAATCACCGCATGTCGGCCTATCTTTTGCTGGTGGTATCGATCTGGCATGGCTGGCAGGTGGCGCGCGCGATGCCCGGCACACGCGCTCGCAAGCGCGCGGTTTCCAACGCTTGGTTGGTTGGTATGCAGGCTATCATTGGTATTGCTACCTTGCTTTGGGCGGTACCGCTGTGGCTGGGCCTGTTGCATCAGGCTTTTGCGTTTGTGGTCCTTGGCATGGTCGCGGTGCACAAAGCGGCATTGGGAAGGGGTTAGGACAAACCTTACCGCTTGATATCCAGATCATAAATCTCTGAAAGCCGTTTTGCGCGATAGCCAAGCGCCAATAACGATAGTGGTAAAACAATGTTTGCGAAGGCGAAAGCCCAAGTAAATGAATCAAAGTTCATGCAATTATTCCTTTCAAACGGCTATGCGCCAAAAGGTGCAGACCAACCGCTACCGAAAGCCAAACTTAAGTGTTTTGTCGATTCATCAACATAGATTGTCGATGCAAGCGTCCCGAAAACGCCAACGGCAAGGCTCGCTGTCGATGCCCTGTCAATTGCCGACGCGGTTAATTTTATCCGTTCATTATGTATTGCGCTCATCGCTTCCAGCCCTCGGACGATAAAGCGATGATGCCATAAGTTTACCTCTCGTCAATTTTTTGACGAAGCGCCTCACCGATAAACCAACACCGGTATCCCCGAGTGCGCCAGCACTTTTTGCGTTTCCGAACCGATGAGGATTGCGCTGACTCCGCCGCGGCCATGCGAGGCCATGGCGATTAGATCGCATTTGTTTTTCTTCGCGGTCTGGATAATCGCTTCATAGGGGTGGTCATGCTCCGCGTCGATAGCGTGGCAGGTAACACCGCGTGCTTTGGCAAGCGTCTCGACCTTGTCGAGAATAGCTTTCGCCTCGGCTTTGGCCTGCTTTTTGTAAATTTCCGGCGTGTCGGTCACCATTTCCGTTTCAAGGCTGAACAGGTGAAACGGTTCATGTACAGTGAGCGCGGTGACGTCTGCCCCAATGGCTTTCGCAAAATCTAGGCCTTGTTTAACGGCCGTCGTGGCCAAAGCCGAGCCATCGGTTGGGATCAGAATATGCTTATACATGGTGCCTCACCCTTCTGCCGGTTCAGTTGAAGGGAGTGTGGCAGATGGGCGAGGCTTGCGCTTTGAGGTGGGTCAAGGGTGGGAGTAGGGTGTAGGGAAGTAGGGCTTAGCCCAAATCGACGCCCTACACCCTAAACCCTACGCCCTTAATTTCACTTCGCTGCCAGAGCCTGATCGAGATCAGCAATGATATCGGCGACATCTTCAATACCTACCGAGATGCGAACCACGTCTGGACCAGCGCCCGCAACTGTCTTGTCCGCGTCGCTAAGTTGGCGGTGGGTGGTTGACGCCGGGTGGATCACCAGCGAGCGCGTATCGCCGACATTGGCAAGGTGCGAGAACAGCTTCAAATGAGCGACAAGCTTGATGCCCGCCTCATAACCGCCCTTCACGCCAAAGGTGAACACCGCTCCTGAGCCTTTGGGGGAATAGCGCTTGGCCAGCGCGTGATATTTATCGCCCTCAAGGCCGGGATAGGACACCCATGCCACGCCTGGATGCTTAGCCAGATGCTTGGCCACCGCCAGCGCGTTATCGCAATGACGCTGCATACGGAGCGGCAATGTTTCGATACCCGTCAATAACAGGAACGCATTAAAGGGGGAAAGCGCCGGTCCGAGATCGCGCAGCCCCAAGACACGGCAGGCAATGGCGAAGGCGAAGTTCCCGAAGGTTTCGCCAATTACCATACCGTTATATTCGGGCCGTGGCGTCGAAAGCAGCGGGTATTTTCCCGACGAGACGTAATCGAAATTTCCACCATCGACGATAACGCCACCAATTGAATTGCCATGGCCGCCTAAGAACTTCGTGACCGAATGGACGACAATGTTCGCGCCATGTTCAAACGGCTTGATGAGGTAAGGAGTTGCCAGCGTGTTATCGACAATCAACGGTACGCCTGCCTTTTTGGCAATCGCTGCAATGGCCGCAATATCGGTCACGACTCCGCCGGGATTAGCAATCGACTCGATAAAGATGGCCTTTGTCTTTGGCGTGATGGCTGCCTCAAAGGTAGAGAGATCATCCGGATCGGCCCATTTAACGCGCCAATCGAAGCTTTTATAGGAGTGGTTGAACTGGTTGATCGAGCCGCCATAGAGCTTTTTTGAGGCAATAAACTCGTCGCCGGGCTGCATCAGCGTATGGAATACAAGAAATTCAGCGGCATGGCCTGAAGCAACCGCAAGAGCTGCCGTGCCGCCTTCGAGTGCTGCGATCCGTCCCTCAAGCGCCGCGTTGGTCGGGTTGGTGATGCGGGTGTAGATATTACCAAACGCTTGGAGGCCAAAAAGCGAGGCGGCATGATCGACATCATCGAACACAAAGGACGCTGTCTGGTAAATAGGCGTAACGCGCGCGCCGGTTGCTGCATCGGGTGCCGCACCTGCATGAACGGCGAGGGTGGAAAATCCAGGGGTATGTTCAGTGGTCATCGCAGTGTCCTTTCTGACGGTCGAAATAGGTTTAATCAGCCCATGCGTTCTTTTTAGCGAACGATTTCTAAGCCGTCAACCGGTCGGACACAAACTTGTCAAAGTGTTGAGCGCACAAATGAGACGCAACGTCAAAACGTTTGAAAAGAAGTGGGGTTATCGATCATGAAGAATACTATATCAGACCAGCAGCAGCTTATCTCCCGCGACATCATCACGCTTTATGACCGTTTCACACATGGCGGGATGGATCGGCGCGCGTTTATGGCCAGCTTGGCATCGCTCGCGGGCTCTTCTGCCGCTGCTTTGGCGCTGCTGCCGCTGTTACAGAACGATTACGCAATGGCCGAAACCATCAAAGCCGATGACCCTCGTCTTGATACGCATGAGGATGTTTTGGTTGGGCCGGGCGAGAGTGGACTTTCCGGCTATCTAGCGCGCCCAAAGGGTGCTGATAAGCTTCCCGCCGTTCTCGTGATCCATGAAAACCGGGGGCTCAACCCCCACATCAAGGATATCACGCGTCGCGTGGCATTAGAGGGTTATCTTGCCTACGGCTTGGATGTTCTCTCCCCTGATGGTGGTACGCCAGCGGACGAGGATAAAGCACGCGATATGTTTGCGAAGCTGACCGGTGAAGTGGCAGAGGCGCGGGCGGCGTCTGCGGTGCATTTTTTAAACACGCATCCCCAATCCACCGGTAAAGTGGGGGCTATCGGGTTTTGCTGGGGTGGCGGCATTGTCAACCGCTTGGCTGCAGGCGAGCCGACTCTGAAGGCGGGTATCGCCTATTATGGTCCACAACCACCGGCTGAGCGCGTGGCCGGGATTAAAGCCGCGCTGCTTTTGCATTATGCCGGGCTGGACCAGCGCATTGATGCCGGTATTCCGGCCTTCAAAGCAGCGCTTGATGCCGCCAAAATCCGCTACGAAATGTTCACCTATGAGGGTGTCGACCATGCGTTTAACAATGACACCAATCCGGCCCGCTATAATAAGGATGCCGCCGAGAGCGCCTGGTCGCGGAGCTTGGCGTTTTTGAAGCGGGAATTGGCGTGATTCAAAAGCCGCGATTTCAAATCGTTCTCTTTTGCCAACTCTTCGCACCAAGCATCGGCCGTTTTGATGATAAAAGCCCCGTATTCACCCCGTTCCACCCGATCTCGCCCGAAAATCTTCCATATTCGATTTTTGGGCAGCGGTTCATAATCACCGTTACACCCTTTGCTTCTGCCTTTGCCGCGGCCTCATCATTTCGGACGCCCAATTGCATCCAGATGACTTTGGGTAGGGGATCTAATACCAAGGCTTCATCGGTGATCGGCCCCGCGGCTTCCGAATTTCGGAAGATTTCCACCATGTCGATGGGGCCGGGGATATCGGTGAGGCTGGCATAGGCTTTGGCGCCGAAAAATTCCTGGCCCGCCAAACCGGGATTGACCGGATATAGCGTATAGCCGCGTTCGATCAAATATTTGGTAACAAAGTAGCTTGGCCGCACCGTATTGCTGGAAAATCCGACCAAGGCGATGGTTTTGACCGATTTGAGCAAGCCGTGAATGAGAGCATCCGGATAGGAATCGTGGCTCTTGGGATCAAAACTCATTGGCCTGTCCAGTTGGGTTCGCGCTTTTCGATGAAGGCATCAATACCTTCTTCAGCGTCGCGCGCCAGCATATTGTCCACCATGACGCGAGAAGCGAAGATATAGGCATCCTCAACCGTCATTTCAGCCTGCTCGTAAAACGCATGTTTTCCTATGGAAACAGTGAGGGGCGACTTCGACGCAATGATCCGTGCCATGACCTCCGCTTCCGCCACTGCTTCACCCAAAGGCACAACGCGGTTGATCAACCCGATGCGGGCGGCGTCCTTTGCGCCCACCATCTCGCCAAGCAGCAACATCTCCATGGCGTGTTTACGCGAGACATTGCGCGAAAGCGCCACCATGGGTGTCGAGCAAAACAGTCCGATATGCACACCTGGCGTTGAAAACTTCGCGTTTTCACCCGCAACCGCCAGATCGCAACTGGCCACCAGCTGGCAACCGGCCGCGGTTGCGACCCCCTCGACAGCAGCAATCACCGGCTGCGGTAGAGCTCGAATCATCTGCATTATTTTGGCGCAGCGGCCGAGAATATCTTCGAAATAGGCACGTCCTCGGTCTGGATCAGCGCGATGGGCGGTCATTTCTTTCAGATCGTGACCCGCAGAAAAGACCGGGCCGTTAGCCGACAGAATAACCGCGCGAATATCCTTGCGCTGGGCCAATGCCGTGAAGTGCTCAGTCAACGCCGCAAGTGTTGCCTCCGAAAGGGGGTTGCGCGCGGCTGGGCGGTCTAGCGTCAAAATGACATAGCCGTCATGCTCGGTGAGGGTGAGGGATGGAGATGGGA
>CANCAR010000019.1 GCA_947374125.1 Hyphomicrobiales bacterium
CCGGGCAATCCCGCTGATCAATCTTCAGGATGCGGGCGAGGCCTTTGATACTGAGGGACAAATGTGCGGCGATAAATGGGACGAGGTCGCCTTTCCCGATCTACCTGCAGAACTCGTATTCGCCGTTGAAGTTGCTGCCGAGCAGATGATGCCAACCTATCGGGATGGCGACATCATCGTCTGCTCACCCAGCGTGCCTGTGCGCCGGGGTGATCGCGTTTTGCTCAAAACCCGATTAGGCGAACTGTTTGGAGGAACGCTTAAGCGGAAAACCATGCACAGCATAGATATCTCGCCCTTTAGACGGGGAGATACGGACGCAACCTTTGCCATGGCCGAAACGGTCTGGATCGCACGTATCCTTTGGGCGAGCCAGTAAGAAACCTTACGAGCCGGCTCGGCCGTTCAAAAACTGCTCATGCTCTGCCCTTAGCGAACCATCGAGGCCCTTGCGGATCAGCTCGCAGGTCTCGGTCACGCCGTAAAGCGCAGCGAAGGAGCCAAACCTTGGGCCGCGGTCTGCACCCAACAGAATCTGGTAAATGGTCGAGAACCAAGTTTGCGATACACCTGGACGTCCATCCGGGCTCTTCGTTTTGCCGGACAGATCGGGAAAATGCGCACGGCCAATTTCATACACAACCGACTGAAGCTCATTGCCATCGGTTGAGCCAACATGCCGGGCAAGCGCATCGGCAAGATCCGAAAGTGCAGCGTGCTCAGGTTCGGTAGCTGCCCGATAAACCTTGGTCGGCCGCACAAAATCGCGGAAATAAGCCACGGCATATCCCGCCATCCGCGCGAGCCCCGGATGGTTTTCAGCAGAGACCGACGGCGAATAGCGCCGGATAAAGCCCCACAGCACTTGCGTGTCTTCCGAATTAGCAACCGCGACCAGATTAAGCAACATTGCGAAGGTTACGGTTGTTGCGTGGTTAGCGGCGTCCGAAATCGTCTCGACCTTTGGCGGGTGGCCGGCATGAATGTGAAAAACAGGATTGCCGAGTTGCTCCTTGATCGGCTGCCCTGGGAATTTCTCGAGGAACGTCAGATAATCATCCACCTGCCGCGGAATAACATCGAAATACAATTTCTTGGCTTCGCGCGGCTTTGAGAACATGAACAGTGCGAGGCTCTCGGGGCTGGCATATTTCAACCAATCATCGATGGTAATGCCATTGCCCTTTGATTTGGAAATCTTCTGTCCCTTGTCGTCGAGGAACAGCTCATAGACGAAATGCTCCGGCGGTAGCCCGCCAAGGGCGCTGCAAATCGAATCATAAACAATGGTGTTGGGCTGATGATCCTTGCCATACATTTCGAAATCGACATTGAGTGCCGCCCAACGCGCGCCGAAATCGGGCTTCCATTGCAGCTTCACATTTCCGCCGGTCACCGGCAGAGTGACGTCACTGCCATCTTCGTCCTCGAAGGTGACGGTACCGTTGACGCTATCAACATGCTTCATGGGCACATACAGCACACGGCCCGATTTGGGTGAAATCGGCAAGAAGCAGCTATACGTTGCCCGGCGCTCATCGCCTAAGGTCGGCAACATGATATCCATGATCGCCTGATAGCGTTCTGCCGCGCGGCGCAAAATCTCATCAAATCGACCTGATATATAGTAATCCGTGGCGCTGGCGAATTCATACTCAAAGCCGAACGTATCCAGAAAACGACGCAGCATCGCATTGTTGTGATGACCGAAGCTCTCAAACTCACCGAATGGATCCGGTACACGCGTTAGAGGGCGATGCAGATGCTCGGCCAAAAGATCGCGGTTGGGTACATTGTCAGGCACCTTTCGCATGCCATCCATATCGTCGGAGAAGCAGAGCAGCCGCGTCGGGATCTTATCTTCCGTCAAAATCCGGAAAGCATTCCGCACCATCGTCGTGCGGGCCACTTCACCAAACGTACCGATATGCGGCAGTCCCGACGGTCCATAACCGGTTTCAAACAGCACCTGTTTCTGGCCCGTTCGTTTGACGCGCTCGACGAGTTTACGCGCCTCTTCAAAAGGCCAAGCTGCGGACTGGTGGGCAGTAGAAACGAGGTCAGGAACAGTTAGCAAATCAGCAATCGACATAGTTGGCTTTCAACGGAAAACGAAAAATTACGGAAAAAAGTTCACCTAGTACGACCATAAAGCATTTTAGCGGTCTGAGGGAAGCGAGTTAATTGAGCTGTAACTTCAATCAACAACTCTTTATGTCAATCAAATTAAATCAAAAATGTATCCTTAAAAATCGACGATTATTATAATATATATAAAATAAAAATTAATTTTTTTTATAAAAAAATTTTTATACTTTTTTTATATTTAATTTAATTATCATATAATTTCAAATATTCAGATATTTTAAATATCATAAATTTATTATTGTCAAAAATAATTTCGATATTTTTCAATATACTTAACATTACGCTTGGCTATTACCGAAAAACTTTTTAGATTTAAAATTAAATATATTCTGCTACTTGATAATTCGTTATAGTGGCTATCGTGAGAGCGTAACTTTACCAAATGATTGAAGATTTGAGTAATAAGGATATATCGGTCTTGGCGACGCGACGTCGGAGGTTGATGGAGCTTGAACAGATTATATTTAAGTCGCGAACTCCCACAAGCATAGAGATATTGGTTTTTTTAGCTCAAAACCATTTCAGCGCAAAACTTTCATCTATTTATGAAAAAACGCAAGCAACAGATGCTTCAGTTCGTCAGCATTTACGCGCGCTGGAACGGTTAAACCTTATCCGGCAGACAAGCGATACCGAAGATGGCAGGGCCAAGTCGATTCTGATGACGGAATTTGGTAAACAACAGATGGCGCTTTATGCCGTTGAGTTAATGGCCTTATTGTCCAGCAAAATCTAATTAAGCCATCGTCGTTAGAACGCCTTGAAATGCTTTGAAAGCTTCAAACCTTGGGCTTGGTAATTCGAGCCTAAATCCTTGCCATAGAGCATGTCCGGCAATGCCGCCATTCGCTCATAAACCAACCGCCCCACCGTCTGCCCATCTTCCAAAATAAACGGCACATCGCGTGAGCGCACTTCAAGAACGGCGCGGCTACCCGCCCCACCGCTTCCGGCATGGCCAAAACCAGGGTCAAAGAAGCCCGCATAATGGACCCGGAACTCACCAACCAGCGGGTCAAAAGGGGTCATTTCAGCCGCATGATCGGGCGGAACATGCACGGCTTCTTTTGACGCTAAAATGTAAAACTGGCCGGGATCCAGAATAATATCCCGATCTTTCCGCACATAAAGCGGATCCCAATAATCATCGACGTCGTAGGCGCCTACCCGATCCACATCAACCAAAGCGGTATGCCGCTTGGCCCGATAGCCTACAAGATGCGTATCGCCAAAGCCTGACAAATCAACCGAGACGGCAATGCCGTTCTGAATCGAGGGTTCAGCCGAAGTAACAAGGCGATCGCGTGCATGCAGAGCCCGAAGCTCTGTGTCATCAAGCCGAACCAACCCGCGGCGAAAACGGACCTGCGAGAGACGCGATCCGGTCCGGACCAAGACCGGAAAAGTCCGCGGCGAGATTTCGAGATAGAGCGGGCCATGATAACCCGCCTCGATCTGATCAAATTCTTGCGCATAGTCGGCAATCACGCGGGTGAACACGTCGAGCCGCCCGGTCGAACTCTTAGGATTAGCGGATGCGAGAACATCCTTAGGCAGCGCGAGGCTTTCGAGAATTTCGGCGATATAGACGGCGCCGGTTTCAAGCACGGCCCCATGGGTCAAATCAATTTCGTGTAAGGCAATGCGATCAAGCCGGTCCCTCACCGCGCGGTCGGGACCCGGCAAGAAGCTCGCCCGCACCCGCCAGACCCGATGCCCTAAACGTAAATCGAGGCTCGCAGGCTGCACCTGACCTTCGGCGAAGGGGCGATCAGCAAGGATCACGCCATCCGCGTGCAAGGCCCTAATATCCTGCGCAGGGAGAATACCAGCCTTGCCGATGGACGAAATGCTGCTCACGGTATACTTACTCCGCCGCCTGTCCGGCCAACCGCGCCTCGGCGGCGGTTTCTGCCTCATCAACGGTTTTAAGCGCTTCGGGATGAGGCATCGAGATAATATTGTATCCTGAATCGACGAAATGAACCTCGCCGGTAACGCCGGTCGAAAGATCGGAGAGTAGGTAAAGACCAGAGCCGCCAACCTCTTCAATCGATACCGTCCGACGCAGCGGCGCGTGCCGCTTCTGGTAGTTAAACATCAACCGCGCATCTGCAATGCCCGATCCTGCCAGTGTACGGACAGGACCCGCCGAGATCGCATTAACCCGAATATTATCAGGCCCGAAATCAGCCGCCAAATAGCGCACAGAGGCCTCAAGCGCCGCCTTTGCGACCCCCATGACATTGTAATTCGGCATAACCCGCGTGGCTCCACCATAGGTCAGCGTCACAATCGATCCACCATTCGGCATAATCGCCGCGGCGCGCTTCGCGATTTCGACGAAAGAAAAACAAGAAATGAGCATGGTGCGCGAAAAATTATCCCGCGTGGTATCTGCAAAGCGTCCCTTAAGTTCGGCCTTGTCGGAAAACGCAATCGCGTGCACGAGAAAGTCAATCGAGCCCCACGTTTTGCCAATGGCGTCAAACACCGTATCGACCGAGGCAATATCTTCCACGTCACAGGGCAGCAGAAAGTGGGAACCTGCTTCCGCAGCAAGAGGCTCCACGCGTTTGCGAAGCTGCTCCCCTTGATAGGTAAAGGCAAGCTCCGCCCCTTGAGCAGCCAATGTTTTGGCAATACCCCAAGCGATCGAATGGTTATTGGCGACACCCATCACAAGGCCGCGTTTTCCCTGCATCAATCCCATCATCGAGCCGTCCTGTTTCATACTCTGCCGCGAAAGGAATGCCTCACGCTTAAGCCTCAAGCCGTTTCATCACAATCGTCGCATTGGTGCCGCCAAAGCCAAAGGAATTGGAGAGCACCGCACCAATCTTGGCGTTATCAATCCGCTTTCTGACGATGTTCATGTCAGCAAAGGCGGGATCAATTTCCTGAATATTCGCACTTTCGCAAATAAAGTCGTTTTGCATCATCAAGAGCGAATAGATCGCCTCCTGAACACCGGTCGCACCAAGAGAGTGGCCGGTAAGGGATTTGGTCGCTGAAATCGGTGGGCAGGCCGCACCAAACACCTCGCGGATCGCCTCGATTTCCTTGGCATCGCCCACGGGTGTCGATGTCGCGTGAGGATTGATATAATCGATCGGCGTTTTAACGGTAGCAAGCGCCTGCCGCATGCAGCGAACCGCACCCTCGCCCGATGGGGCAACCATGTCATAGCCATCGGACGTCGCGCCATAGCCCACGATCTCGGCGTAAATTTTAGCTCCGCGCGCTTTGGCGTGCTCCAGTTCTTCCAGAACAAGAACGCCCGCACCGCCCGCAATCACAAAGCCGTCACGGTCTTTGTCATAGGCGCGGGATGCGGTGGAGGGAGTGTTATTATATTTTGACGACATCGCGCCCATCGCGTCGAACAATTGCGACAGCGTCCAGTCCAGCTCTTCGCAACCGCCAGCAAACATCACATCTTGCTTGCCCCATTGGATCATCTCAAACGCATTTCCGATGCAATGGTTGGACGTCGCACAGGCCGAGGAGATCGAATAATTCACGCCCTTAATTTTAAACCAGGTAGCCAGCGTCGCCGATGCGGTCGATGACATAGCTTTTGGCACAGCAAACGGCCCAATCCGCTTCGGTCCACCCTTTTCACGCGTAATATCCGCAGCCTCGACGATGGTGCGGGCGGAAGGACCGCCCGATCCCATGATAATGCCGGTGCGGATATTGGATATGTCGCCTTCCTCAAGGCCGGAATCGGCAATCGCCTGATCCATGGCGACGTGGTTCCACGCGGTGCCGGTCGCGTGAAAACGCATCGCGCGCCGATCCACCAGCTCGGATGGATCAAGCAAGGGCTGGCCATGCACCTGACAGCGGAAGCCAAGCTCCGCGTATCGGTCTGAGAAGATAACGCCCGGCCGGGCTTCGATCAGGGAGGAAAGCACTTCCTGCGTCGTATTGCCGATGGAAGACACGATACCCATGCCCGTTACTACGACACGTCTCATGACTCTACTCCTTAAACCGCTTGGGATCGCGACGATACTGTCCCGCCGATCCATATATTTCTTGGCGTGATATGGCGGCTTAAGCCGCCTTGAACAACCCCACCCGAAGATCGCGGGCTTCATAAATTCGGCGTCCGTCGGCTTCAAGATAGCCGTCTGCTATGCCGAGCACGAGTTTGGATCGGAACACGCGCTTGAGATGAACCTCGTAAACGACTTTTTTAACCGTCGGTAGCACTTGATCGATAAACTTGACTTCGCCCACGCCGAGCGCGCGCCCGCGGCCCTCTGCGCCCAGCCAACCAAGATAAAAGCCACAAAGCTGCCACAGCGCGTCCAAACCCAAGCAACCCGGCATAACGGGATCACCTTGGAAATGGCACGGAAAAAACCAAAGATCGGGACGGATCGCGAATTCGGCACGGATGATGCCCTTGCCGTTCTCGCCGCCAGTTTCCGATACCTCAGCGATCCGATCAAACATCAGCATCGGAGGCAGCGGAAGCTGCGCATTGCCGGGGCCAAACAGTTCCCCGCGACCGCAAGCAAGGAGATCCTCATATTCGTAGCTCGAACGCTGTTCCATTTCCCAACCGCACTCCGTCCCGTCAAATTATCAACCGATGGAATATCAAGCCCCGCAATGCCACGGCAAACGCTTGATGCCAAGCCCGCTCTCCTACCACAGTGGCACTCCTGCCGAAAGCCGGGCCAATCGTCCACACTTTTAAAGTGTTGCAGCTGGGTGCCATAGTGATTATTCTTTTATCTTATCGGATGAATTATAGGATAAATTTGTTTTGGCATCGCTATCGACACCGTCAACCTCGACCCATTGGCGCGACCAAAGTGGCTGCCTTTATCACGATTTGCGCGTTAAGCTCCGCAATGCGGGCTTGCGCCCGACGCGGCAGCGCGTTGGCTTGGGTTGGCTGCTGTTTGCCCGTGGTGACCGGCATTTGACTGCGGAAGGCCTGTATGAGGAGGCCGCAAAGGCCCGCGTGCCGGTTTCGCTGGCGACTGTATACAACACGCTGCATCAATTTACCGAGGCGGGCTTGCTGCGCGAAGTTGCGGTTGATGGCTCCAAAACGTATTTTGACACCAATACGACCAACCATCACCATTTCTTTGTAGAAGGTGAAAACCGTCTGCTCGACATTGAGGGACAGGAAATCGCCGTTTCCACCCTGCCAGACATTCCCGACGATATGGAAATCGTTCGGGTTGAGGTCGTTGTAAGACTTCGGCGTAAGGCGATCTAGGGTCAGGGGCCCTAAACTATTCCACCTTTTCGTCCGGATAGACCCCCCAGAGCTGTTGCTGCTGGATAAAGCCGTCAAACCCTTCTCCAATCAAGCGGCACCATTCGCCGTTACAGGATTTAATCGACGCCACTACATTTGGCATCATCTGAGCGGCCAGAGGACTTGTCGCGTCTGGCTTTACACGAAGGGGAACCGGCTTATCCCCTCCCCATGGCGCCACAATCCCAGTCCGTCGGCCCGATAGCAGATTGTGTAAGACCCACCCTTCAGCCCCTTCCGAATCGCGGATGCGCCGCCAAGTTTCAAATTCAGCCGTAATCTCGACCGGAAGACCAGCTTTCTCGTAAATCCATTTTGCGCGGTGGTCTTTGCTTGGTCCCTCCCTGAGATTTACGCGGTCCGATTTAAGGCTGACAAAGCGCGGCAAGGGGAGACCCGTCGTTGAACCGACCAGAGGATCTCCCGCGAGCGCTGGAAAGGCTAGGCACATGGCAAAAAACACTGCCATTGCCTGCCAGCTCGTAAAGGACCTGATCCCCATCATTAACGTCCCTTGCCACAATCCCTGCATCTGTCGCCTTCACACCCGTTGTTTTTCGCCCGTCCGCTCGCTAGAGAAGAACACGGCACGCCTTCAATCGGTCAATGGGTTTCCGCTTCCAAGCCAAATGAAAAACCTTGATCGACCTATTGCCTTAATGTGTTGTCAAGTGAACGTTAATTATGGGTAAATTCGCCTCGGAGTTTAGACCGAAGCGTCAGGGAGGACGATGATCATGAAACAAAAGCCGCTCGTTGTGGTAACCCGTCGCCTCCCCGATATGATTGAAACGCGCATGCGTGAACTGTTCAACGCGCAACTGAATATAGATGACCGCCCACTGATCAAAGAGGAGCTGATCGAGGCGGTTAAAACCGCGCAAGTCTTAGTACCCACTGTCACCGACGAAATCGATGCCGACGTAATTGCGGCAGCAGGCGAGCAATTGCGACTGATCGCTAATTTCGGCAATGGCGTCGATCATATTGATGTTGCTGCGGCGCAGGCGAAGGGCATTACGGTTACCAATACCTCGGGCGTGCTGACAGATGATACAGCAGATATGACGATGGCGCTCATTCTAGCCGTTTCACGCCGCATTGCGGAAGGTGCACGGGTAATTCCCGAAGGCAATTTCCACGGCTGGTCGCCAACTTGGATGCTTGGGCACCGCATCACCGGCAAGCGCCTGGGCATTGTCGGCATGGGCCGGATCGGACAGGCGCTGGCCCGCCGCGCTAAGGCATTCGGGCTTCAAGTGCATTACCACAACCGGCGCCCTGTAGCGGCCAGCATTGAACAGGAACTAGAGGCGACCTATTGGGACTCGCTCGACCAAATGTTAGCCCGCATGGATATCGTCTCGGTCAACTGCCCACATACGCCTGCGACCTATCACCTTCTCTCCGCGCGACGCCTTAAGCTCTTAAAGCCCGACGCCATCTTGGTGAACACCGCGCGCGGTGAGATCATCGACGAAACCGCGCTGGTAAAAATTCTCGAAGCGGGCGAAATTATGGGGGCGGGTCTCGATGTGTTCGAGCACGAACCCGCCATTTCACCGCGTATGTTGAAGCTCGCAAGACAAAACCGAATTCTCGTCATGCCCCATATGGGCTCCGCCACCATTGAAGGTCGCATCGAGATGGGCGAGAAGGTCATCATCAATATCCGAACCTTCATGGACGGCCATCGGCCGCCCGACCGGGTGATTGCTTCGATGGTGTGAGTGGTGAATAGCGAATAGCGAATAGCGAATAGCGAATGGAAAAATATAGATACAGCCGAGATGGCTAGCCCCTATTCGCTACTCGCCCTCTCTCACAACCCTTCAAACAAAGCCGTCGACAAATACCGTTCCGCAAAGCTCGGGATGATAATCACAATATTTTTGCCCTTTGATTCAGGCCGCGCCGCGATTTCCAAGGCGGCCGCCACGGCTGCGCCGGAAGAGATGCCCGTCGGAATACCCTCAATGCGGGCCAAAAGCCGCGCGGTGTCAAAAGCCGTCTGGTTTGCCACCTGAATCACTTCATCAATCACCGAGCGGTCCAGTACATCGGGCACGAACCCTGCGCCAATGCCCTGAATTTTATGCGGGCCGGGGTTGCCCCCCGAAAGCACCGGCGAGTCCTCAGGCTCAACGGCAACGATTTTCACCGCTGGATTGCGTGCCTTCAGCACTTGGCCAACGCCCGTAATGGTACCGCCAGTGCCAACGCCTGAGACAAAAATATCCACCTTGCCGTCGAGGTCGTTCCAGATTTCCTCTGCCGTTGTGCGGCGATGAATATCGGGATTGGCGGGGTTTTTGAACTGTTGCGGAATGATCGCGCCCGGGATGGAGGCCTTTAATTCCTCCGCCTTGGCAATCGCGCCCTTCATCCCCTGCGGCGCGGGGGTCAATTCGAGTTCGGCACCCAATAAAGCCAGCATTTTGCGGCGCTCAATCGACATCGACTCAGGCATTACGAGGATCAAACGATAGCCGCGCGCGGCGGCGACAAACGCCAAGGCGATACCGGTATTGCCCGAGGTTGGCTCAATCAGCGTCGAGCCCGGTTTGATCAGGCCCTCGGCCTCAAGCGCGTCAATCATGTTAACGCCGATGCGGTCTTTTACGCTGGCGATGGGATTGAAAAATTCGAGCTTGGCCAACAGATTGGCATGAACACCCTTTTCCTTCGCCACACGGTCGAGCCGCACAATCGGCGTATCGCCAATCGTATCGGTGATCGAATTATAGATGCGGCCGCGGCCGGGTTTATGCTGGTGCGATGGGTTTCCGGTCATGGCGCAATTCCTCTTCAATGAGACGATTGTTAGGAGACTACTTAATTTTACAGAAAATGTCGATTATTTTATATTTCACATGTCAAATCGTAAAATCAGCCGATTCTTTGGCGAGATGAACGCCCGCATGGTTTGCTCGATTGCACAATTCATCAACGCTGATGGCATCAAGATGCGCCAAAAAGGCACGGCTTGCTACCTTGATCTCAGGATCGATCACCTGATCAACCAAGAGAGAATGCGGCTCGGGTGGGCCTTGATCATCCTCGGCCTCCGTCATAGCCGCGCGCACAATATCGCCGGCCGTAATACGCCGCCGCTCGGTGGCGAGTTCATAACCGCCGCGCGGGCCACGCACGCCTTTTAAAATACTGGCACGGACCAACGCCTGTAAAATCGTCTCAAGATGGCGCGGTGGCAATTGATGCCGGTCAGCCAAATGTTTCGCGGCCACAGGATCAGGCCGCGCATGGATGGCGATATCGACAACGGCTGCAATAGCCAGCTTGCTGCGGCGGGAGAGAAGGTTCATTCGGCGCGTCCTTTCAACTGTTTCCTGATCCACCCGGTCAGGAGATCGTCTCCTCATGTGCCGGTCGAACCATATCCTCCCGCACCCCGGATCGTAGCCCCAAGCGCGTCTCGTTCTTCGAATTCGGCCCGTGTGACCGGCGCGATCACCAATTGGGCAATTCGCATGCCCCGCGTGATCACAAAGTCCTCTTCACCGTGATTAATGAGCAAAACCGAAACTTCGCCCCGGTAATCCGCATCAATCGTCCCCGGCGCGTTCAACACGGAGATGCCGTGCTTCAGCGCTAGCCCAGAACGGGGCCGAACTTGCCCTTCATAGCCGTCGGGCAGCTCAATACACAATCCTGTTTGGATAAGAGCTCTTTTCCCGATTTTCAATGTAAAAATAGAATCGACCGGAATGGCGGCGAGCAAATCGAGTCCGGCGGCAGCCGGCGTTTCGTAACGCGGCAGAGGCAGCCCCTCGCTATGGGGCAGGCGCTGAACGCCAACCATCACGCTCATAGCCGTACCTTGGGTGCAAATTTTGTCGCAAACAGCGCGACGAGCCTTTCGGCAACATCCGCTTTGCTGAGTTTCGGCCAACTGTCGACGGCATCTTTTGAGACAATATGAACCGTGTTCATATCCCCGCCCATCACGCCACTATCGCCCCCGACATCATTAGCAACAATCAAATCACAGGCCTTTTTATCGAGCTTGCTGCGCGCATAGTCGATGACATTTGAGGTTTCGGCGGCAAATCCGACAACCAGCGACGGCCGCTCACCCTTGCGATGCGCAATGGTTGCCAGAATATCCGGATTTGGCGTCAGTGCCAAAGCAGGCGGTCCGCCTTCCGTCTTTTTGAGCTTGTCGCCGCTTTGCGTTTCAACCCGCCAATCGGCCACCGCTGCACAAAACACCGCAATATCGGCAGGCAAAGCGGCCTCGACCGCGCGCAACATCTCGGAAGCGGTTTCAACATGCGCCGTAGTGACGCCCTGAGGGTCCGGGATCGCGACCGGACCTGAAACCAACGTCACCCTCGCGCCTGCTCGGGCAGCAGCCGCCGCAATGGCATGGCCTTGTTTACCGGAGGAACGGTTGGCAATGTAGCGGACGGGATCAATCGCCTCATGCGTTGGGCCGGAGGTAACCAACACATGGCGGCCAATAAGTGATCCACTGCCAAGCAAACTCATACGCTGCGATAACGCCGCCTCAATGGCATCTGCGATGACTGAAGGTTCCGCCATTCGGCCGGGGCCAAACTCGCCGCACGCCATTTCGCCCTCATCAGGACCGACAAACAACACGCCGTCGCCTTTAAGCGTCTCGATATTGCGTTGGGTTGCCGCGTGCTGCCACATCCGCACATTCATGGCGGGGGCTACGAGCACGCGCTTATCGGTGGCGAGTAGCGTCGTGGAGGCGAGATCATTCGCCAGCCCCTGCGCCATTTTCGCCAGTAAATCCGCCGTGGCCGGAGCCACGACGACGAGATCCGCCGAACGTGACAACTCAATATGGCCCATCTCGGCTTCGTCGGTCAGCGAGAAGAGATCGGTAAACACCTTCTCGCCCGAGAGGCTGCTGACCGAGAGCGGCGTGACAAACTCGGCCCCCGCTTTCGTCAGAATGCACCGCACGGAACCACCGCGTTTGCGGATCACGCGGATCAATTCGAGCGATTTATAAGCCGCGACGCCGCCGCCAATGAGAAGAAGAACGCTTTTGCCGATAAGGGACATCAGACTGCCTTGGTTCTGGTGATGTCAGGCACATTAGCGGAATTGTGACGCGGGATGAAGGGGGCGGGGTATCATCTATATCGGGCAAGAGTGAGAGAAACTAACCAATTTGACTTGCCGAGGACTTTTCCCTCACAAAGCTGATCCGGAGCTTGGTTCCCGTCGCTTCCGCAAACCGTGTCAAGGTGCGGGTAGAAGGCATTGTTCGTCCACTCTCCAGGCGAGCGATAACGGCTTGCGTGGTCCCCATCTTTTGGGCAACATCTTCCTGCGTCATATCGGCTTGAGCGCGTGCGGAGATCAGCGCCTCAGCAAGCGCAAATTCTTCTTCCAAAGCATCATAGGCAGCAACGAATTCGGGGTCTTTGCGCCATTCTAAAAACGCTTCTTCAACCGGAATATACATGCGCTTTTCTGACATCATTGAACCTCCTTCGCGCGCTTCAACGCCATTAAAATTTCTCGTCGCGGTGTCTTCTCAGATTTCTTGATAAACACATGGACGACCACAACCCGCTTACCCTTGGCCGTTACGTAGGCTGCGCGGGCTATGCCATCTCTGCCGATCATCCGCATTTCCCAAATCGGGCCCTCAAGATGTTTAATGTAAGGCTCATGCACTTGTTCAAGCCCTGCTTGCTCAATCAGATGCGAAATCCGCTCGAATTTTGCCCGCATGTCTCTCGTGAGAGCAAAAATCGCGTCGCGAACACTATGATCCAAGAACTCAACTGTCCAAGCCATAAAAACATACCATTTTTGCAATAAATTTCAAGAGCCGTCTTCAGATGCTCAATCCACTACAAAAATAATCCGTTCATGAGCCGCGGACACCTGTCCAAAACAACAGGCTACTAAAGCATCCGCATCGCCATAACCAATAACACACCGGCGATGATCCAAAGTGCGACGTTCCCCGAGCGGTTTCGGCGGGCCTCGGCTCGACCGATCTCCGCTATTGAGCGGGCATCCAGTGGGAAACCCTTGTCGGCGGCATGGGCTAATTGTTCGGCAAGCGCTTCGGCGCGCGAAGCGAGCGCAGGCAAATGCCCCACCATGCCGGCGAGCGAGACGGCACCCCGGCCCAGCTCCTCGATTTTGCCCAATGGACCCAGATTACGCTCAATCCAGTTGCGCACCACAGGCTCGGCAGTGGTCCACATGTTCAAATGCGGATCGAGGGAGCGGCTGACGCCCTCCACCACGACCATCGTCTTTTGCAGCATCACAAGCTCGGTACGCGTGCGCATGTCGAAGAGACCCGTGACCTCGAACAAAAGCGTCAATAATTTCGCCATCGAAATCTGATCGGCTGAACGCTGGTGGATTGGCTCGCCAATCGCACGTATGGCTTGCGCGAAATCATCGACCGAGTGCCGGGCAGGCACATAGCCTGCCTCAAAATGCACCTCCGCCACGCGGCGATAGTTCCGCGTGATGAAGCCCAGCAAAATCTCGGCCAAAAAGCGCCGCTCTTTTAAGCCCAGCCTTCCCATGATGCCAAAATCAACGGCGCAGAGCCGTCCCTCCGCATCCACAAACAGATTACCCGGATGCATATCGGCGTGGAAAAAACCATCGCGCAGCGCGTGGCGCAGGAAGGATTGGATGACGATTCGGCCCAGTCCTCGCAAATCATGGCCTGCTTCAGCAATCGCGGCGATATCATGCAGCGGAATGCCGTCGATCCATTCCATGGTCAATACTTCGCGCGAGGTGAGATCCCATACCACGGTAGGCGCGCGGAATTCCGTATCATCTTTGGCGTTCTCCGCCATTTCTGACAAGGCCGCAGCCTCCAGCCGAAGGTCCATTTCCATGATCACGGAGCGAGCGAGTGTTTCCACCACCTCGATAAATTTGAGCCGCCGCGCCTCGGGCGACATCTCCTCCATCACCTCGGCCGCATAGGCCATGGCCGACAAATCACGCCGGAAACGCGCGCGAACATGAGGCCTGAGCACTTTAACCGCAACCGTCTGTCCATCCCGCGTAACGGCCCGATGCACCTGAGCAATGGAAGCCGCGGCAATAGGCTCGCTGAACTCGGAGAATAACGCGTCTACTGGCTTACCAAAGGCCGCCTCAATGGAAGCCAAAGCGTCCGGCATTCCAAAGGCAGGGATACGGTCTTGCAATTTTTCAAGATCACGCGCCACACGCACGCCAACCACATCAGGCCGCGTCGCCATAAATTGGCCGAGCTTGATGTAAGAGGGTCCAAGGCGGGTCAGCGCCGCCACTAACCCCTCAGCACTTGCGGCGGCGCGGCGCTTTTCAATGAGCCTTGCCATCCGCACCAACAGACGAATCCCCGCTGGTGCCTCGGAGAGATCAACCAACGCAAACGCACCCTCGCGCGCCAGGACAAAGCCGACACGCGCTAGGCGAAGCAAATGGATCGGAGCGAAACGGGCCAAGCGAAGCCTACACTTTCCAACCAGAGTGAAGCTGAACGATACCCCCGGACATTGGCCGTGCGCGCACTTCACCAAAACCTGCGTCACGGATCATGCTTGAGAAGCGCGTTGGCGATGGAAAGCGCCGGATCGATTCCACAAGATATTGGTAGGGCTCGGCATCGCCCGTCACCATTTTCCCCATGGGTGGAATGAGTTTGAACGAAAACAGATCATAGATTTTATCTAACCCCGGTACGTCAACGGCGGAGAATTCGAGGCACATGAACCTCCCCCCACGCCTGAGCACGCGATAGGCTTCGCTGAGCGCCATATCAATGCGCGGCACATTGCGGATGCCGAAAGCAATCGTATAGGCGTCGAAGCTGTTATCCTCAAAGGGCAAACTCTCGGCATTGCCTTGAACAAATTCGATTTGGTCTTGAAGCGCCTTTGGCGTCCGGTCGCGACCGACCC
Source organism: Hyphomicrobiales bacterium (assembly GCA_947374125.1). Lineage (GTDB taxonomy): Bacteria > Pseudomonadota > Alphaproteobacteria > Rhizobiales > Beijerinckiaceae > CAIUPE01. The sequence goes on from CANCAR010000019.1 coordinate 15,376, forward strand.
GCAGCATGTCACCATTGATATCGCAAACGGTAGCGCTGCCGCGCGTGCCTGCCGCTTCCATCACCCGAAACGCCACATCGCCTGTTCCACCGGCTACATCCAGCAGCGAAAAGGGTTTATTTTTCCAAGGGCGAAGCGAGGAAACAAGCGCGTCTTTCCATGCCCGATGCAGCCCAAACGACATTAAATCATTCATCACATCATAGCGCTTAGCGACTTTATGGAAGACGTCATCGACCATCGCCTGCTTATCGCCAAGGCGGACAGACGCAAAGCCGAAATGCGTTTCTTCGCCTGTGTCGCCTACGTTCTCTCGATCCGTCATCGGTTGAGTGCTCGCGTTTTTATCGTGCATTGGTCAAGACCATAGCGTGCGGCGCGTCAAGACGCTATGCCGTCGCATTGTAGGGGAGAATGCATAAATGCCGGAATTACCCGAAGTAGAAACCGTGCGCCGAGGCCTAGAGCCCGCAATGGCCCGGCAAATTGTGATCCGCGTTGAGCAACGCCGCGCCGATTTGCGCTTTCCGTTCCCGACCCGGTTTCGTGCCCGCCTTGAAGGGCAGACGATCACCGCGCTGTCCCGCCGCGCAAAATATCTGTTGCTCGATCTATCCTCCGGCGAGGTTTTGGTGATGCATCTGGGGATGAGCGGAAGATTTACGGTCGAAATCGGCGGGGAAAAGGCAGGCACCGCCAGCTTCCATTATGAGACCTCAGCAGACGCCCCGCATGACCACGTGGTGTTTCATTTAAGCAATGGCGCACGCGTTACCTATAATGACCCGCGCCGCTTCGGCTATATGGACCTGATACCCCGTTCTGATCTCGCTACGTCAAAGCATTTCCGGTTGATGGGGATTGAGCCACTTGGCAATGTGCTCAATGGCGATGTTATTCGCACACTGTACCAGGACAAGAAAACACCGCTCAAAGCCGCGCTTCTCGATCAAAGGCTGATTGCAGGTTTGGGAAACATCTATGTCTGCGAGGCTCTGCACCGCTCAGGTCTCTCGCCAACACGCTTGGCAGGTACGCTTACAACGGACCGCGGCAGCATGAAGGGAAAGGCGGACCTTTTAGCCACCACCATTCGTGAGGTTTTGGGCGAAGCGATTGAGGCGGGGGGCTCGTCCTTGCGGGATTATGCGCAAACCGATGGCTCGCTCGGCTATTTCCAACACCGGTTCAGGGTTTATGATCGAGAAGGGGAAAAATGCCCAACGCCATTGTGCCCCGGAACCATTGAGCGGATTGTCCAATCTGGGCGATCCACGTTTTATTGCAAATCCTGCCAAAAGTAAGCGGCCTTGAACCAAAGCCAATCCCGCGCTAGCACTCTTTCAGAAACAATCAGAAGGGGCGGTCATGGCGTACGAAACGATCTTGACGGAAACACGTGGTAAAGCAGGCTTGATCACCATCAACCGCCCCGACGCTCTCAATGCGCTCAATTCGATTGTCATTCGGGAAATCACGCACGCGCTTGATACTTTCGAACGCAATGCTTCGATTGGAGCCGTGGTTTTAACCGGCTCTGAGAAGGCCTTCGCAGCTGGCGCCGATGTCAAAGAAATGAAGGACCTGTCCTTTCCGTCTGCCTATCTTGATGATTTTGTCACCGCTTGGGACGCGATACCGCTGCACCGCAAACCCCTGATCGCAGCCGTTTCGGGCTTCGCGCTCGGTGGCGGCTGTGAGCTTGCGATGATGTGCGATTTTATCCTTGCGTCCGACTCCGCCAAATTCGGCCAGCCTGAAATTCGGCTTGGCATTATGCCGGGGGTTGGCGGCAGTCAGCGTTTAACCCGCGCCGTGGGTAAAGCAAAAGCGATGGAAATGTGCCTCACGGGCCGAATGATGGACGCCAATGAGGCGGAGCGCGCTGGCCTTGTGTCGCGCATCATACCGGTCGCGGATCTCGTCAACGAAGCCGTGAAAACCGCCGAAACCATTGCCAATTTCTCCCGGCAAAGCGTGTTGATGACAAAGGAAGCGGTCAACCGTGCTTTTGAAACAACCCTTGCAGAGGGCGTTCGGTTTGAGCGCCGGATGTTCCAGTCGCTGTTTGCGACCGCCGACCAGAAAGAAGGCATGTCGGCCTTCATCGAGAAGCGGCCTGCAAAATTCGAAGACCGCTGAATGGAACTTGGCCTCGAACCCCTTGCGCTGCTCTGCGCCACAGCCTTTGCTGCCGGTTTTGTGGACGCGATTGCGGGTGGTGGCGGACTGTTGACAATTCCGGCTTTGTTGCTGGCTGGCGTCAACCCGGTCGCGGCTGTGGCGACCAATAAGGTGCAAGGGACGCTTTCTATTCTCTCCGCGCTTTTAACCTATGGCCGCTCGGGCATTGTGGAATGGCGCGCGGGCCTTCCTATGGCAGCCACGTCCTTCGTTGTTGGTATCGGCGGCGCTCTATCCGTTCACATTCTTCCGAAGGAAATGATTGCGGCCTTCATTCCGGCGCTGCTCATCGCAGTGGCGCTTTATTTCGGCTTGGCGCGCGGAATAAGTGATGCGGATCGAAAAAGCCGAATGACCCGCATGGCGTTCATCATCATCATCGTACCGCCTATCGCTTTTTATGATGGCTTTCTGGGGCCGGGTGCTGGGTCGTTTTATGCGCTAGCGCTGATGGCCTTCCAAGGGTTTGGCATTACCCGCACAACTGCCATGTCCAAATTGCTTAATGGTGGCAGCAATGCGGGCTCCCTTCTGCTCTTTAGCCTCGCGGGCAGCGTGCTTTGGCCACTCGGGCTTGGCATGGGCGCTTGTTCGATCCTTGGCGCGCAATTGGGCTCACGGCTCGCCATCAAACAAGGGGCGCGGATCATTCGTCCGCTCATTGTATTGACCTGCTGCGCCCTATCCGTCCGAATGTTGGCCGATCCATCAAACCCGGTGCATGTCTTTTTCGCCAATCTCCGATTTCCGGGCTGAACAGCGACTTTATAGAACAAAGAACATTGACGCCTAACGCGTGAGCCGGTATGAACCGCGCCACACATGGATGTTTCCGATGTTTATCGGGGATGCCCTTCCACTTCCAACCATAGGCGGTCCGCCTTGCTCCCGAACGGGAAATAGGTCCGCCGTGAGGTACACCAATGGCTAATACGACTTCTGCAAAGAAGGCCACCCGCAAGATTGAACGCCGTACCGCGGTTAACCGCAGCCGTCGTTCGCGCGTCCGCACCTATGTCAAGAAGCTTGAGGAAGCCCTCAAGGCTGGCGACAAGGCTGCAGCGACGGAAGCGTTTAAGCATGCCGAACCAGAATTGATGCGTGCTGCCCAGAAGGGCGTTCTGCACAAGAATACTGCGTCTCGTAAGGTTTCGCGTTTGGCAAAGGCAATCAGCGCGCTTTCCGCTTAAGAAAAGCACTACAACTTTAAGATGAGAGATCCAGCCCCGCCATGTGCGGGGCTTTTTCGTTAGCCGAATGATCCATTTTTAGTCTCAATCGTCGTAAAAATATTTTGCCAATTTTCAATCTTTTTGCTTGACACACTTGTGTCGCTTTAATCCAAAGGACAATCGGTTCACACCTTAAGCCGCTCAAGATTTATGTAATGATTTCATATGGTTATAGGATAAGAATGATTCCGCATGATGGCGACGCTCGGTTTATCATCTGTTCAGTGTGGTGATGAAAATAAAAATAAAAAATTTTGCAATGATCTAGGATTAAGGAAATGTGAACGAAGCCAAGGATTTGCAGCGGTAAGCCCGGATTGAGCAACGGAAACTAGCAATAAAATGGTCCGATTTACTCGCAAAGGTTGTGTACGCTCCGTTGCACGCCCATCAGGCCATGTATAAGGATTACACGTGTCAGACCGGTTCGGGATGATGCCTTCAATGGATGCCGGAAATGAAAATCCTCATTTCAGAGGATGGGATATTTTTGTCCTGAATTTGGAGGCATTTCTTGAGATGGTATCCATGACGGAAAGAGATGGGCGTTCCAGATTGGACACCTTAGTACGAAAATTTATATGGCGTTCATATCAAGGCATTTCCGCCTGTGATGGGCGAATATGGTTCGAACGCGATAACAGGAGCAAGATAAGATGGCGATGAATACAATCGATCAAACCGGATTTGCCGTCGTGTTACCAAACCAGCTCCAAGTTTATGTATTAATCCGTCATCCTTTCTGCGTTCGGTTATGAAAGCCGGATGAGGTATTTATTCCACCCCGCGTTTGATTTGTATTTTGTGTTAGATATTGAGATCCCATCATGTTGAGCCACCTGCGAACCGAGCCGTCCGACGATCAACTGCATCAGCGGTCCGATAATGAGGCGTGGGACCGCGTTCGTAAAAGATTGCGGGCCGAACTGGGCGAGGATGTGTTTTCGAGTTGGTTCGGACGCTTAGAGCTAACCGACATGATAGACGGGATCGCGCATTTATCGGTCCCTACGCGATTCCTAAAGAGCTGGATCCAGTCCCATTATAGTGATCGGCTTCAGGCGCTTTTAACGGACGAGTTCAAAAGCGTCTCCGAGATCGTCCTGTCTGTGCGTGGCGCTTTAGCCAAGCCCGTACAGAAGCCACAAGCCACGCTGGCGACCGATCACGCCGTTATGGAACGCGCACCGGTAGAGCGGGGCAAGAATGAGAATTTTGCGATTGTTGAGAATAAAGCGCCGCAAGATGGAGATGCCCTCTCTGGTGCACCACTTGATCGTCGTCTGACGTTTGCCAATTTCTTGGTGGGAAGATCCAACGCGCTGGCCCATGCCGCCGCTGAGCGCGTTGCGCAAAATGGCGTAGGCGATGCGCCGCTTTATAACCCGCTATTCGTGCATGCCGGCGTTGGCCTTGGGAAAACGCATCTTTTGCACGCCGTTGCGCATGAAACCGCGGCCCATGGCCGCCGTGTGATCTACCTCACCGCCGACCGTTTTATGTATGGCTTTGTTTCTGCGCTCAAAGCGCAAACAGCGCTGAATTTCAAAGAGCGCCTCCGCGGCATTGATCTTTTGGTGATTGATGATGTTCAGTTTCTTCAAGGTAAATCGATTCAGCAGGAATTCTGCCACACGCTGAACGCGCTGATCGATTCCGGGCGTCAAATCGTGATTGCGGCGGATCGTCCGCCATCCGATCTCGAAAGCCTCGATGAACGGGTAAGGTCGCGGCTTGCGGGCGGGCTTGTTGTGGAAATGGGTCCTTTGGACGAAAATCTGCGGGTCAAGATTATTGAGGCACGGATTGAGAGTGCTCGTCAACATCAGCCCGGTTTTGAGGTTAATCCGTCGGTCATCAGCTATGTAGCAAAGATGGTCGTTTCAAACGGTCGTGATCTGGACGGCGCCGTTAACCGGTTGCTCGCCCATTCGACGCTTACCGGCGGGGCGATGACCGTTGAATCCGCAGAGGCTGCGATCCGTGACCTTGTTCGTACCCGCGAACCGCGGAAAGTAAAGATCGAGGACATCCAGAAACTCGTGGCAACGCATTTCAATGTTAGCCGCGCCGATATCCTGTCATCGCGCCGCTCTGCAAGTGTCGTCAAACCACGTCAGATCGCCATGTATCTGGCCAAAGTGCTGACCTTGCGCTCGCTTCCCGAGATCGGTCGCCGTTTTGGGGGCCGCGATCATACGACGGTGCTGCATGCGGTCCGGAAAATCGAAGGCGCAGTCAATGCGGACGCAACGCTCAAGGACGATGTTG
>CANCAR010000020.1 GCA_947374125.1 Hyphomicrobiales bacterium
CAGCGGCTTTTTGTCAACAAAAGGGCTCAGAACGACGATCAAAATAGGAAATGTGTAGAAAATAACCGCAGCAATCGTAATCGGGATAAAAGCCACAGAGGAAAGATAGCAGATAGCAACACCTGCGCTACCGATCCCTAGGGACAAAATTGGCAAGCGTTCCGATTTTGGCACGGTAAACGAAGCCTTGGTCAACAAGCCGAAGACCAGCCCAATACCGATCATCACTAGCACGCGTTCGGCCACAATCATGGGGCCACCAACACCAAAAGAGGCAGAAATTTTGGCGAATGTGATGTTAAAACCGTAGAAAAAAGCACCCGAAAGCGCGAGAGCAAGGCCCGATCCGCTGCGTTGTATCCGTTCCATCGTGATCGTTCCCTGCCCCTATCCGCGCTCAAAGCGTTTATCTCCCATAGGCAGGCCCACGCCGATTGTCCATTGACTCTTGGACCGGTCCGTCCGCAAACCAACCTTCTCACCCGACGAGAGTATCTTTGCCATGGCCTTTTTTTGGATCGTTGCGACGCTGATTGCAGCAGCAGCCCAAACCGCGCGTAACGCAATGCAACGGAGCTTGACCGCAAAGATCGGCACAATCGGTGCGACGCAAGTTCGCTTTCTGTTTGGATTTCCTTTTTCGCTCGTGTTCCTAACGCTTGTATCAAAAGGAACCGGCGTTTCCGTGCCCGTCCCCGATCTCTCGTTTTTAGGCTTCGCGCTCGGTGGCGCAGTTGCGCAAATCCTTGCAACCGTTCTGATGCTCATGGCGATGAAGGAACGGAGTTTTGCGGTCACCATAGCGTACACAAAAACAGAACCGGTTCAGGTCGCCATTTTCGGCGTCCTTGTGCTGGGCGATGCGTTGAGTGCCTTAGGAGCTTCGGCGATTGTTGTTGCAACCCTTGGTGTGATGCTGATGGCCATTAAGCCGGGTGAAAAGCTAACATCAGGCGGGTTGCGACCTGTGATCTACGGCATTGCGGCTGGAGCCTTCTTTGCCATTGCGGCCGTTTTCTTTCGCGGCGGCATTATTGGTATCGGGCAGCAACCTTTCGCGCTTCGGGCCAGCACCATGTTGGTGTGGTCGCTTGGCATTCAATCCCTGCTTTTGCTGGTTTACATGGTGGCATTTGATCGAAAAGCGATCATGGGTAGCCTCCGCGCTTGGAAGGAATCGCTGTTTGCTGGCTTTATGGGCGCGTTTGCATCGCAGTTCTGGTTCATTGGCTTTTCGCTCACCAGCGCCGCACATGTCAGGACCTTGGGATTGGTCGAAATGATCTTCGCACAAATTGTCACACGCGGGATTTTGAGCGAATCCACCACAAGCCGCGAATGGGCGGGCATGGCGCTGGTGCTCGGCGGCGTAGGTGCTTTGTTGGCGTTTGGATGAGCAGGCTCAGCCCGCACGCGCCGAAATCGCCAAAGCATGGACCCGTTCGGCAAACTCATCGGCCAAAAGGGCATTGATCGCACGGTGCATCTCAACCCTCGTCTTGCCAGCAAAAGCGGGGCTCGCAATATTCACCGAGAAATGCGTCTCGCCACCAGCACGCGCGCCACCATGACCCGCGTGCTGGTGCGAATCATCCGTAACAATGAGCGCCGAGGGCGCAAAAGCGGCCTCAAGTTTGGCTTCGATTCGCTCGCGCATGGTCATTTTTAGCCCTCCTACGGCTTCATTCGACTTAATCTTGCACAAGGTGGAACGCAAGGCTTGCCGCAACCACCCCGTGCCGACTAAGAGGTGTAGCATGAACCCTACGTCGAAAATCTATGACAAGATTCGGATCGGTCCGCGCAAGCGTCGGCTTGCGGTGGAAGCCGAACCGCCCCGTTGCGACCATACGGACTGTAAATTGCCCGGGCCGCATCGTGCGCCCAAAGGCCGCGATGCCGAAGGCAAGTTCTGGAATTTCTGCATCGATCATGTGCGGGAGTATAATCAATCCTATAATTATTTCTCCGGCATGACGGATAATGCGATCCTTTCTTACCAAAAAGACGCGTTGATTGGCCATCGCCCCACCTGGAAATTGGGCGAGAACGCGGCCAGCGGCAAGCGCAGTCCGAGGACCAGCGAAGCGTCCAAGGATGAAACCTATGTCGACCCGTTCGATCTCTTCACGGCAAGCGGGCAAAAGCGACCGCGTCGCCAGGCTGAGGCGCCGAAACCAAAATTTGGTCCCGTGACGCTCAAAGCCTTCGAAACACTGTCGCTTGAGACCTTTGCGGATTCGGTTACTATTCGCCTTCGGTACAAAGAACTGGTGAAACAGTTCCATCCGGACGCGAATGGCGGCGATCGGTCGCTGGAAGATCGGTTACGCGAAATCATTAACGCGTATAATACGTTGAAAGCGGCGGGCTTGGCCTGATACAGTGCCTTGTCCTGCCTTTATTGGGATAATCCCTGCACCCCGGATGATCGACTAGCATCATCCAGCGACGGTACCTAACCGGCGCGATTTGATATGAGGTTCGAGAGTGACTGCCACCCATACGGTTCCCGCCATGCCCGATATCATCGTGTCGGCACGCGAAATGTTCGGTATCGATAGTGATATGATGGTTCCCGCCTACTCTGTAGCGGATGCTCATGTCCCCGATCTTGATCCGGATTACCTGTTTGACCGCCAGACAACGCTGGCCATTTTGGCTGGTTTTGCCAATAATCGCCGCGTTATGGTGTCAGGCTATCACGGCACAGGCAAATCAACCCATATCGAGCAGATTGCGGCTCGGCTGAAATGGCCATGCATCCGGATCAATCTCGACAGCCACGTCTCGCGTATCGACCTTGTCGGCAAAGACGCGATCGTCTTGAAAGACGGAAAGCAGATTACCGAATTCCAAGATGGCATTTTGCCATGGGCGCTGCAAAACAATGTGGCCCTCGTGTTCGACGAATATGATGCCGGCCGCCCGGATGTGATGTTCGTGATCCAACGCGTGCTCGAACTTTCAGGCAAATTGACGCTGCTGGATCAAAAGCGCGTCATTCGGCCGCATGGCGCATTCCGCCTGTTTGCGACCGCCAATACGGTTGGCTTAGGCGATACATCGGGGCTTTACCATGGCACGCAACAGATCAACCAAGGCCAGATGGACCGTTGGTCAATTGTTACAACGCTCAATTATCTTCCCCATGACAAGGAAGTCGATATCGTGCTCGCAAAATCGAAGCACTATACGGGCAAGGAAGGGCGCGACATCGTCAACCGAATGGTGCGGCTCGCCGACTTAACGCGCTCGGCTTTTATCAATGGCGATCTTTCGACGGTAATGAGCCCGCGTACAGTGATTACTTGGGCGGAAAACGCCGATATTTTCAAAGATATCGGCATGGCCTTCCGTCTCACCTTCTTGAACAAATGCGATGAGTTAGAGCGGGCGCTGGTGGCCGAATTTTATCAGCGGAGCTTTGGCGAGGAATTGCCAGAGAGTTCGCTGAATGTGGCGTTGAGCTGAGCCATCTCGGCAAAAGAAATGGTCCACTAACGTGTCCACCTCCAACCGCAAACCGGCGCAGCCGAAGGAAGCACCAACCGAGCCGTTCAAGCGGGCGGTTGGCGGAGCGATGCGCGCGATTGCGGGACGGGCTGAGCTTGATATCTCCTTCGCCAATGACCGCCCAGCCCTCTTAGGCGACAAAGCACGACTTCCCGAACCACCGCGTAAAATGACGGCGGCGGATGCGGCTATTGTGCGTGGCCATGCCGATTCGATGGCGCTACGGCTTTCCTGCCACGACGCCACCTTACATCGCCGCCTCTTGCCCGAAGGCCAGACGGCGCGCGCCGTTTATGATGCCGTTGAGCAGGCCCGCGTGGAGAGCATAGGTTCTCGCCGCATGGACGGTGTCGCCTCCAACATCTCGGCGATGCTGGAAGACAAATACCATCGCGGTAATTTCCAAGATGTGCGCGATGTCGCCGACGCGCCGATTGAGGACGCCATCGCGATGATGGTGCGCGAGCGACTAACCGGTATGGCGCCGCCCGCCTCTGCGAAACCTTTGGTCGATCTCTGGCGGTCGCATATCGAGGAGAAAGCGGGTGCTACCCTCGATACCTTGACCGGTCGTATTGAGGATCAAAAAACCTTTGCCCGCGTCGTGCGCGACCTCTTGGTCAAGCTCGACATGGCCGAGCAAGCCGAGGGCGAGCCTGAGGCCGACGAAGACCAGAACCAAGACGAACAAAACAGCGAAAGCGAAGAACAAAATCAGGGCGATGCAGAAGAGCAATCCGCCTCCGAGCAGGCTGAATCCTCAAGTGCTGAGGATTCAACTGAGGAAATAGAAGACGGGATGGCCGAGTCCGAGGACGGGCCAACCGGCGAAATGCCGGAGGAGGATGAGGGATCGGATTCGGATGATTCGTCCGAGTCGAGCCGGCCGCCTGCGCCATCTGGCCGCGACAGCCGCGTCAGCGATTATAAACTGTTTTCGACAAAATTTGATGAAACCATCGCTGCCGAAGATCTCTGCGATGCCGAGGAATTAACCCGGCTACGCGCCTATCTCGATAAGCAGATCAACCATTTACAGGGCGTCGTCGCGCGGCTTGCCAATCGGCTGCAACGTAGGCTGATGGCGCAGCAAAATCGCGCATGGGATTTTGACCTAGAAGAAGGTATTCTCGATCCAGCGCGCTTGACCCGTATCGTCATCGACGCGCAACAGCCGCTCTCGTTCAAGCATGAGAAAGATACCAATTTTCGCGATACGGTCGTTACCCTTTTAATCGATAATTCAGGTTCCATGCGGGGCAGGCCGATTTCCGTTGCCGCTACCTGTGCCGATATTCTGGCGCGCACGTTAGAACGGTGCGGCGTGAAGACCGAGATTTTGGGCTTTACCACGCGGGCTTGGAAGGGCGGGCAATCGCGGGAACTCTGGCTGCAATCAGGTAAACCGCCCATGCCGGGCAGGCTCAATGATTTACGCCACATCATCTATAAATCGGCGGATTCTCCTTGGCGGCGCGCGCGTAAAAACCTCGGCCTGATGATGCGTGAAGGGTTGCTCAAAGAAAACATCGACGGCGAGGCGTTGGATTGGGCCCATAAGCGCCTATTGGCACGCCCCGAGCAACGCAAAATCTTGATGATGATTTCGGACGGCGCGCCGGTGGATGATTCAACGCTATCGGTGAACCCAGGCAATTATCTCGAAAAGCATCTGCGCTTCGTGATCGAAGAGATTGAAACGCGCTCACCGGTCGAGCTGATCGCCATCGGCATCGGCCATGACGTAACGCGTTATTACCGCCGCGCGGTGACGATTGTGGATGCCGAAGAGCTGGGCGGCGCGATGACCGAGAAGCTCGCTGAATTGTTTGAGGAAAACGGCCCCACGCGGGGACGCGGGAAATAGTTCATACCTAAGTTTAGGCCTCGATCAGCTATCGGTCAAAGATTGTGGCTAGTTTGGCCAACACCTCATCCATGATGAATTCCGGCACGTGTTCAATAAAGCGCCCACCTCGTGCTTTCAGATCAATCGCGCGAAGCTGCCCACATAGGACAACGCCCGCTGTTTCGATTCCGGAGCCAACTAATGATACCGCAAACCCCTTTGTGCGCTCGTGTCCGCCGCCTAGGGTGATGGGAACAATAAAGGCCAACCCGCCCATTGCCTTATTGTAGGGCTCCGGCGAAACGATCAATACGTAGCGTTTACCTTGTTGCTCACGGCCTTTTACCGGCTCTAGATCGACGTGCCAAATTTCGCCGCGTTTCACGCTTTGTTTCTCGTCCCATCATCAGGCAAAATTTCTAACCCAAAGGCGGGCGCATCGACCCACTCACGCTCCGCCTCGGAAAACGGCGCTTCCAGATGACACTGGGCAATCAGTTCGTCGAGCGTATATTTGGGACGTTTTGGCTCAATGACCAATCGACCATTCTCGACGATCACGCCAACCATTGCGCCAGCTTGCAAATGGAGCTGTTCAAGAAAGGCCGGTGGAACAATCATCATGACCGATCCGCCAACTTTGCGAAGGCTGGTAGTATGCATGGATCACTCCTCTTTATTATATTATTGTTATATAATTGAGAAGCAAAATGCAACCGTTATGCATGAGGGTCTACCTTTCTCAGGCAAACCAGATTAACCGCATCCAGAATAATGAAATTGAAAATTTAGGCTTAAACCGGAGCCTTCTCAGCCCGCTCCACCGGGACAATAGCACCCATGAGCGCGCCATAGGGTAGGAGCGCCACGAGCGCTACGAGCATCTTGACCGCGAAATCGAAGATGGCGAGGCTCTGCCACAAAGGAAGCGTTGTGCCAAAAAGTTCGACAGGACCAGACATATCGGCATCACCCGCAAAGGCGAGCGAAAAGAACAGCGCTGTATCTAGGGCTGACCCTATGACACTGCCAACCAACGGGGCGCGCCACCAAGTTTGCCGACGCAAACGATTGAAGACCGTAATATCAAGCAGCTGACCGACGAGGAAGGCCGTACCCGAAGCCAGCGCAATGCGTGGAGTGGCCAAAGCGATGGATAAGACGACAGCAATGACAAAACCGACAATAACCAGCCGACGGGCCGTGCCAACGCCATAGCGGCGATTGGTCAAATCCGTCACCAAAAAGGCAACGGGGTAAGTGAACGCTCCCCAAGTGAGATAATCACCGAGGCCAAAGGGTTCAAAAGGATATTGTACGAGAATATTGGAGGCCACGACGACCAGCGTCATGGCCAAAACTGGCACTACAAGCCGACGAAACGGCAGGTCCATCATAATAGGCTTCCTTGTGCTGACGGCGACTTGCCGACGCATACTCGTTTTTAACGAAGGGCTGACGGCAAATGGCCGACGCCTTTAGGCAAGCGGATATCAGTGCGCGGCGAGCTTTTTCTCGATGTCGCGCTTCAAATGGCGCGCATTGATCGACAAGTCATCGGCGCTTGCCTTGATCAGGAACGCGTCAAGACCACCGCGATGCTCTACTGAGCGCAGCGCATGGGCGGTAACGCGGAGCGAAACGCCACGACCGAGTGCCTCGGACTGCAAGGTAACCTGGCACAGGTTCGGCAAGAACTTGCGCTTGGTCTTGTGGTTCGAGTGGCTCACGAGCTGTCCGCTCTGAACGGCCTTGCCCGACAATTCGCAACGGCGTGACATCGTCTTTATCCCTTATCGTCTGAGGTCGTTTGACATGTGCCCCGCAACGGAACCAAGCGGCATTAGCCGCGCTTTTGTCCAACGCCTTTAAAAAACAGATTGCGGTCTATAGGGTAGAAGATCGGGAAGCGTCAAGCGAAACATCGGAAAAACTAACCTTAAGCGGCCAGTAAGCCAAGACATCAGGTAACGAAACCGCTAGATAGTTTGCAAGATCGCCAAAACGGCGGCAACGCCTCACTGTCCTTCAAAAAGAAACCGTTTGCATGTCGCTCCCTTTTCGGATCAAGGCTGGCTCAATCCTCAGAAGCTTCACGCTGATAGGGTTAGGCATGAGTCTTATGTTCCAATCCGATGCTAGGGCGGCTGAGGCCTCCAAGCCCGTAACCATCACCTATGCCGTTTCGATCGCCTATATTCCGATTGGAACGGCACGCTTCTCGCAAAGTTTTCGAGGATCCGCCTATCATCTGCACCTTGCTGCCGAGTTCTCTGGCCTCGTGCGATTGTTTTTTGCGCCTGATCTTTCGTCCGATGCGGAGGGCAATGATGCAGGCGGCCATCTTTTACCTCAGCGCTATCGTTTGACGGTCAATCATCCGGATGACCCGCAACGGGTCGATATGAAAATGGCGAATGGCAATGTGGTGAGTTCGGAACTCGACCCGCCATTACCGGAGCGCGCCGATCGGGTGCCTGTCTTGCCGGAGCACAAAAAAGCGATCATCGACCCCTTGAGCGGATTTTTGATCCCGACCTCATCCCCCACACCCACCGCTGCCCAAGATTGCCGCCACGTCCTTCCCATATTTGATGGCGCAGGCCGTTTCGACATTACGCTGATCCCAGACGCTGATGTTTCCTATGAGACTGAGGGATACAAAGGCCAAGCGATCAGTTGCCTTGTTCGCTACACGGCGATTTCGGGCCATCGCGGCAAGAAGTCGAATGTGACTTTCATGGAAAATAACCGCGATATTATGGTCACCCTCGCGCCCATTCCGGGCAAGCCGTACCTCGTGCCACTGGAAATCTCGGTGGCCACGCTAATTGGCAATCTCAGACTCAAAGCCGTGAAGGTTGATGGGTTGGCACCGACGGCACAAGCAGCCAATTGAGGACATTCTGTCTCATTACGGGACGCAATCGTTAATAAAAAACCTAAAATTAGAGTTCTAAGGACCCAATTTAAGGCGAAAATTCCCCGTTTTTTAACCCGATTAGCAATGAACGAATCAAATTATTGTCGATTCGTGCCCATTCCGTTCCCGCTTCGCGCCAACTCTTAACGCGGAAATGAAAGAAAGGGGTCCAACCGTTAATCTTTTGTAAAGATAGACCCATCGCGATGGGTTAACGGCAAACGTTAATGGCCTACCTCCTCGCGATGCCCCGCGAACGGCCAACCTAGAAGAGTTATCCACAGATCGGCCCAATCGCGATCCCAAACGAATCATCGGAGTCCCGATTCGGGCACGCTTGGTTCCCCTCACGTTCGGAAGGTTAACCCGGGTTGAAAAAGGCGTCCTAAATCGGGACGAATACCCAATATTCGGCAGTTTACGCGACAAACGAATCGGTTCTTTTGCGATTCGAGCACGCTTCGTTCCTGTCGCGTTCGAAAGATGAACGGCGACCCGTCGCCTGATCCCAATATGGGACGCAAGTCACCGCAATCGGCGATAGAATGCGTGCTTTATGAAGGAGATGTTTGACTCTTGCCGATCCAGTCAGGCAGGGTTGATCCAGTTGAATTCGACGGGACATAGCGTTCGGCACATCATGGCATCCTTGTCCCTTCCGCCCTCCCAACGCGCCCGCGGCGTTACCGCTGTGCTGGGTCCTACCAATACGGGCAAGACGCATCTCGCGATTGAACGCATGCTGGGGCACCCCTCCGGCATGATCGGGCTGCCGCTCAGGCTTTTAGCGCGAGAGGTCTATGGCCGTGTCGTTGACCGGGTTGGTGCGCCCGCGGTGGCGTTGATCACGGGTGAGGAAAAAATCAAACCGCCGGGCGCGCGCTATTGGATTTGCACCGTTGAGGCGATGCCGCGCGATATTGATGTGTCTTTTATGGCCATCGATGAAATCCAGCTCGCCGCGGATTTCGACCGTGGCCATGTCTTCACCGACCGGATCCTCAATCTTCGCGGCTATGCTGAAACCATGCTGATTGGTGCCGATACGATGCGGTCGCGGATTGAAGAGCTGATCCCCGGCGTAAACATCACCTCACGGCCTCGCCTTTCGCAGCTGAATTTTGCGGGCGAGAAAAAAATCAGTCGGCTGCCGCGTCGAAGTGCCATCGTCGCGTTTTCAGCCGAGGAAGTCTACGCCATCGCCGAATTGATCCGGCGGCAAAGCGGGGGTGCGGCGGTGGTGCTGGGTGCCTTGTCGCCCCGTACCCGCAATGCGCAGGTGGCGCTTTTTCAATCCGGCGATGTCGATTATCTGATCGCGACCGATGCGGTTGGAATGGGCCTCAACCTCGATGTGGATCATGTCGCCTTTGCGGGCGACAGGAAGTTTGACGGCACCAAATTCCGCCGTTTGCTGCCTGCAGAATTCGGCCAGATAGCGGGTCGCGCCGGACGCCATTTGCGTGATGGCACGTTTGGAACGACAGGCCGCTGCCCCGGATTTGAGCCGGAATTGGTCGAATCGCTCGAAGCGCACCGATTTGAGCAGATGCCTATGTTGCAATGGCGCAACACTGTGCTTGATTTTTCAAGCGTGAATGCACTTCTCCACTCGCTCGACAAAGTGCCAACCGAGCCTGGGCTCACCCGCGCACCGCTGGCCGATGATCTGCGTTCACTCGAAGCAGCCGCCCGTGATACCGAGATTAAATCCTTAGCAATGGGCAAGAATGCCGTTGAAAAGCTTTGGGAAGTCTGCCAAGTACCAGATTACCGTAAGGTTTCGCCGCAAGCCCACGCAGATTTGGTCAATACGCTGTTTAGCTATCTCATGCGTCGTGGGCACGTGCCAGATGAATGGTTTCAACGCCAGATCGCCGAGATCGACCGCACCGATGGCGACATCGATACCCTTTCTGCCCGCATTGCACAGGTGCGGACTTGGACTTTTGTTGCTAATCGTAATGACTGGCTGCGTGATCCTTTCCATTGGCAGGAGGTCACGCGGCAGGTAGAAGACTCCTTGTCGGACGCGCTTCATGAGCGTCTGGCTCAACGATTTGTGGATCGCCGCACCAGTATGTTGATGCGGCGTCTGAGAGAGAATGCGATGCTCGAAGCGGAAATAACGGCGACAGGCGATGTACTTGTCGAGGCTCATCCTGTTGGCCGTCTCATCGGCTTCCAATTCGTGCCAGAATCGGACACCAGCTCGACCGAAGGCAAGGCGCTCCGCGCCGCTGCCATAAAGGCACTCGCGAGCGAGTTCACAAACCGGGCGACACGCGTTTCAAACGCGGTTGATGACGCGTTCGCGCTCAGCAATGACGGATCGCTCCGCTTCTTGGGCGAACCCATTGCGAAGCTTTCAGCAGGTGAAAAGACGCTCGAACCGAGGCTCCGTATTCTCGCCGATGAGCATCTTGAGCCAGCAAGCCGCGAACTGGTTCAAACCCGCATTGATCTCTGGCTAAAAGCCCATGTCGAAAAGCTGCTTGGTCCACTTTTGAAGCTTGAAGCATCCGAATCGCTCACCGGCATTGCACGTGGAATTGCTTTCCAGATTGCCGAACAACTTGGCGTGCTGGATCGGGCGCGTGTTGCCGACGACATGAAAACGCTCGACCAAGAGCAACGAGCGGCGCTACGCGCGCTCGGCGTCCGGTTTGGTGCCTATCATTTGACGGTGCCGACGCTCCTAAAACCTGCGGCGCGTGGCTTAGCTTGCCAATTATGGGCCTTGAAAGAAGGCGGCGCAGAGGTGTCGGGACTAGACGATATTCTGCATTTGGCCGCGTCTGGGCGCACCTCGATACCGGTCAACCCGGAAACGCCAAAGCCGCTCTATCGTGCGGCAGGCTTTAGGGTTTGCGGCAATCGGGCCGTGCGTGTCGATATTCTGGAACGATTGGCCGATATCATCCGGCCGGCGATCCAATACCGGCCAGGCCTGACCGTTGGCGAGCCGCCTACGGGTACAGCCGACGGCGATGCATTTGTGGTGACAACTGCGATGACATCGCTCTGTGGCTGCGCGGGAGAGGATTTTGCCTCGATCCTGAAATCGCTCGGATATGCCATGGAGCGTCGCGCTGGTCCGGCCATTACCAAGGAATTGGCTAAGCCCGCATCGACAGAACCAACGGTTGTGAGCCAAGGCGCGACCGAGGAGGTAGCCACCAATCAAGCAACCAGCTCTGAAGAACACCACATTGAAACGACCCCCGCTCCAGAGCCTGCTTCCCCGGACGCATCCGCTTCGGACGTTGCCGTTGCTGGGCCAGTAGCGGAAGCTATTGCTGAAACGACCGAGGGCGCTCCCGCTGAGCCTATCCCTGCAGAGCCAGTACTGATTGAAATCTGGCGGCAACATCGGCAACGCCAACATGCCCCGCGCCATCAGCGCAACAAGCCACAGCCCGCACGACCAACAGCCGTTGTAGGAGAAGCAGTATCGGAGGCAGTATCGGGTGAGCCATCACGTCAAGATCGGCCACAGCACGACCGGCCCCGACATGAAAGACAAGCGCCATCTGTTGAAAAGCGGGATAATAGGCCCAAGAAAACAGAGGGGTCTGAAGAACGGCGTGGGCCCCGTCCGCAGCATGCCAACCACAAGCAAGGCGATAGGAATAAAGACGACCGCCGGTTTGGCGATCGCCGCCAACCGGAGAGCCGTGGGTGGCAGGATCCGCCAAAGTCTCCTCAAGACAACAAGTCACCGGATCCTGATTCACCCTTTGCCAAGCTTCTCGCCTTAAAGGCAGAGCTGGAATCCAAGGGCAAAAAGGGCTAAGTTTTAAGATCAGGTCTTTTCAGCGCCAGGAACGAGAATGGTCTTGTGCGTGATGTCGCCTAGCCCGTGATTGCGTAAAGCAAGATCAATGGCGAGCAGGATATCGCTGCAGACTTTCCCGGTCAGATCAACGTCCGATACAAAGCAGGTTAATTCGAATTCCTTCGCCGTCTCACCCAGCCGTTTAAACACAACAGTAGGGGGGGTGTCGGACAAAATGTCCGTATTGGCCACCGCAACTTCCCTTATCAGCTTCATCACGAGTTCTGGATCAGCATCACGGGCAACGGGCACGTTGACAACAACACGGCCCGTACGGTCGTTATGAACGCGGTTCTTGACCATGCCTGACACAAGCGTGGAATTCGGGACAATCAGCACCGAGCGATCAAAGGTTTCAATCTCGGTGGCGCGTACATTAATGCGTTTAACGAGGCCTTGTTCTTCGCCAACCACAATCCAGTCACCAACGCGAATGCCGCGCTCCCATAGAAGAATGAGACCGGAAACAAAATTATTCACAATCGATTGCAGGCCAAAGCCGATACCAACCGATAGAGCGCCCGCTACAATCGTTACCTTTTCGAGGCTGAGCCCCAAGGCGCTGAGCGAAATCGCTGCCGCCACGATAAAGCCAAGATACCCAATGCCCGTAACGATTGAATTGCGTAAGCCGGAATCGAGATCGGTGTGAGGGAGATAGTTTTGTGTGAGCCAGCGCTGGATTCCGCGCGTGAAAAGGATGCCAAGTCCTAGGATGCCAACCGCAAAAAGCGCTCCGCCGAAAGAAATCGTCACCTCACCGATGTTAAAGCCAAAAATTACGGCCTTAAGAGGCAATAGAATATCGCCCGAATCCACCCGCCAAGGCGCAAGCGCGAAGGTCGCGCAAAAGCCCAAGACCAGAAGCTGGGTCAGGCCTGATAGAATAACCGCCAATTGCTCAAGCGATTGCCGGGAGAGCCCCGAAGCCGATTGGATCGATTGAAAGAGTTTTGTCTGCGGCGACAGCAATTGATCAAACAGGGCACCCGAAATTTGTAATGCTAAAAAGGTCAGCGATGCCAAAATAGTGAGTGTTGCCAACTGATCACTGAGAAAGGCCGCAAGAGCAGGATAACCAAAAAACGCAGCAATCACGATACCGATGATAATCAGCCAAGCAAACATCCGGGCGATGACAATCCATATTGGGCGTCGTTCTGGAAACTGCGAAAAAGCCCCGCTTGATGAACGTTCCTCCGGCTTGATGGCATTGAGCCCAACCGCCAGAACACCTGCCACAAGCAACGCAAAAAGCGATTTCGAAACAACGGAAAGGCCCAAACCAGCAACAATCGCTTGGTTGACCGTTTCAAAAATACGCCCCGCCACGATGATAAGACTCACGCGGCCTGTGAGGCCTGCAAGTCTTGTCGCAGTCCTGTCCGGCAACGGGAGCAAGCGCCATTCGGGCTTGGTCGTTGCCAACATGCCTTCCGCCAAACCCCGGATTAAACTCAAAAAGACCGCGCCGTTTAAAATGACTTCTAAGACCCGCTCGACGCGCGGCGGTAAAATATTAGCGCCATCAATGGCCTGCGCAATCGCATAGGTTCCAGCCGCCGGAATCAAAAAGCCGATACCGCCAAACGCCACGGCCCTTAAGGCCTTCTGAAGCTGCGTCGGATTGCCAAATAAAGTGGTACGCTCAATGGCCGCCAATACTTTACGGCGAGCAAAAGCGGTTGCCGCAACCGTCAAACCGAGGCCCAGCATAATTGACAGGCCCCCAACAAGCCCCGCGCGTGCCACCGCGCGCTCATAGGTATCTTCTGCCACCATCAGCAAGGCACGGATATCATGTCCGAGATTGAGCGCCACGTCGGCCCAGAGCGTGGGCGACAAAATACTTGCCGATGGCGTAAACAATTGGCCTGTAAACAGCGTCCGTCTCTTATCCGAGATGGCCGTGGTCAATTGATCCGATTGAACCAAGAGCGCACGGGCAAGCTTGACCGTTTCATCAATGTCTTTTAGCGCCTTTTCACGATCATCGCGCTCTTTCGTAATTTCTGGGCTTTCAGCTGGTGCCTTTTCATCCGGTCTTGGACCCAGTTCCTTTAGCCGTGAACGAACGGCATCAGCCCGCGGAGCCTGCTCATCGGCGATCGATTTAACGTCAACGGAGATCACATCCACGCGTTTGCGGTTGGCTTGCAGCGCCGAGTCAGAGGTCAGCCGCGTCGTTACCGATGTCTCAATCTGGTCAAGCTCAAGGCGCATACCATCGAGTTTGGTGCGGATGGTGGATTGCTCTTGCGCATGCAAAGCCGATAGGCCGCCGATAAGGGCGCAACCAAATGCCAACACAACGAGGAGGCGGGAAAACCAGCGTATCAAGAAATATCATCCTTAGGCGCGGATTACGCCGCGGAGCGGGCGCGGTATCGGTCCAATGAAAGGCAGTTCGCGAAAAAAGATCAGCAGAAATCCGCACCATTATTACGAATCACGTCCTTAAGCACAAGGCCAAGCAAACATGGCCTTTACGTGACACGCTTCGCCGCGATGGTCAGCCTTTGCGGGACGTTTTCGCGCGCTCGATCCCTTCCAGAATTAATCGGTGCGCTTCTGCCATGTCGCCCCAACGGACAATCTTCACCCATTTTCCGGGTTCAAGATCCTTATAGTGCTCAAAAAAATGCTCGATCTGATGCAAGGTGATTTCTGGCAGATCGGTATAATTCTCGACCTTCTCATACCGGCGCGTCAGCTTAACGCTTGGCACGGCGACAATCTTTTCGTCCTGTCCTGCCTCATCCTCCATGATCAAAACGCCGACCGGCTTTACGCTCATAAGTGCGCCAGGAATGATCGCCCGCGTATTGGCAACGATCACATCGCAAGGATCACCATCATCGGACAGCGTATGCGGGATGAACCCGTAATTGCCCGGGTAACGCATGGAAGTGTATAAAAACCGGTCGACCACAAGGGCGCCAGCATCCTTATCCATCTCATATTTGATTGGCTCCCCGCCAATCGGTACCTCAATCACCACATTGACATCGTGTGGCACATGAGCGCCGAGCGAAATGGCAGAAAGGTTCATGATGAGGTTCGCTTTCAAAAAAGAGGACTAAAGCTCTTTGCTTTCTAGAATCCGCGCCGCTCACGCGCAAGAAAGACTTTATTCAAACCACCTTAGACGCTGCCGCATAAGGCGATCAAAAAATACCCATTTCTCAATTTCTTCGATGGATAAGAAATGTTTGAATGGAACACAATCGTACAAAGACCCTTTGACAGTAGACATACCTATCCCCATCTACATTCCAACATGACCCATGAATCCCTAATGCAGCGCAAGAGTCGTAACCCCTATTATCAGGGCCCGATTTCCGACCATTTCGATGGCGAACATTTTTTCAACCCCGGTCGGCGATGGGCCAAGTCATCGCGTGACCTGTTTAAATGGATGCTAGAACGAAAAAACGAACGCTGGCCAAGCGCCCATCCGAGCCCTTTCTCGGACCACCCTCCCGTTCGGGTCGAAGGTAACGAGATTCGGCTCAGTTTTGTCGGCCATGCGAGTTTTCTGCTCCAAACGGCTGGATTGAATATTCTGATCGACCCCGTCTGGTCCGATCGCGTATCGCCCGTGGCGTTTGCGGGGCCTAAGCGGGTGAATGCACCGGGGATTGAATTTGCCCGGTTACCGCCAATCGATATCGTTCTTGTGTCACACAACCATTACGACCATCTCGATACCGCGACCTTGAGGCGACTTCACGCCGATCACGCACCACGGATTATTGCCCCTTTGGGCAATGATACGATCATCCGGCAGGCGCATTCTGGGATTAAGACCGAAGCCCATGATTGGGGTGATCGGGTGGATTTGGGCAATGGTGTGTTTCTCCATCTGGAGGAAGCTTATCATTGGTCAGCACGCGGCGTGCGTGACCGCCTGCGGGCGCTTTGGGCGGCTTTTGTGATCGAGACGCCGGGTGGCCGCATTTATCATATCGGCGATACTGGATTTCACGACGGCAAGATTTTTCCGGCGGTAAAAGAGAAGTTTGGCGCGATTAAGCTCGCCATTCTGCCGATAGGGGCCTATGAACCGCGCTGGTTTATGTCAGAGCAGCACATGAATCCGGACGAGGCCGTTCGCGGCTTTATTGCCTCAGGTGCAGAGCGCGCCGTTGCCCACCATTGGGGGACGTTCCAGCTAACCCATGAGGGCGTAACAGCGCCGCCCGAAGACCTTCGGAAGGCGCTTGAAACGCATGGGGTGGCAAAAGAGCGTTTCGTTGTGCTCAGACCCGGCGAAGTATTGTCGGTGGACTGACGCGTTATTTTTTAGGCTGCACAAAAATATTGATCGTGGTCGCAGGCGAAGCGCTCGTTTCACCGAAAACGAGGTATTCCTCAATAAAAGCATCTTTCACCACGATATCCTTTGCGTCGAGATAGGCGGTTATCTGCTCATAGGCACCGTCGATTTCATCATACGCGGCAAGATGCGAAAACCGGATCGCCTTGCCAGCAGGCGTTAGCCCAAGTTTTGTGTCAGCTGGAAAATCGATCGGTGCGGCGGCAGGCGCTGACGCCAGCGGCAAAATCGCGTCATAGGTGAAGGAGACATCATTGGTCTCAACAAAAACGGTCAGCGGATAACCGGTGACGATAAGGCCCGCTTTGGCAGCAGCGGCTCGTCCGCGGGTAAACGCCCCTCTTAATTCATCATAGGCCGTTTCCCATTGCGCTTTGCCATGCACGATGAGCGCGGGCTTTGCGACGAATTCCAAGCTATCGGGCAGGGTCACTTCTGACACAGGTGGGGCAAGGCTGGTCAGGGTTTGCACGGGCACTGGGGATGGCGCATCGGACGCAGCAATGGCCCCTTGCGGCACCTGAGGTTGGACGGGCGCTGGCGTTGGTTCAAGCTTTGGCGACTCTGAACTGGCAGGAGGCGGCGACAGTGGCGCCGTTTCAATCGTCGGCGCTGCGCTTTGTGCCGATACGCCCGGCAAAGCCAGAGCAGCACCTAGTGCGAAAAGGCCGAGGCAGAAACCCTTAAAAAACCATCGACCCATTGAAAAGCCCTCCCAACAAACCGACTGATTCGCGTTTGCCATCTCATGTGAACGATAGAACGTGGCGAAGATGGGGTCGAGACCGCTTTGTCTAGCCTGAAGGGTCAAATTCATGATATGCGCCGTTATTGATAAGGATCAGCTATGCAAAGCGCGCTTACCCATCGCCCCTATCTAAAAATGAACGGGGCGGGCAATGAGATCACGATTTTGGATTTGCGCAGTAGCGGCCTTTCCGTTCTGCCCGCCGAAGCGCGCGCGATTGCTGGTAACAAGAAGACTGCTTTTGATCAGCTCATGGTTCTCTTCGATCCAAAATCCACGGGTACTGATGCCTATATGCGGATTTTCAACACGGATGGCAGCGAATCGTCTGCCTGTGGCAATGGCACGCGCTGCGTCAGTTGGTATGTGCTGGAGCATGAAACCCGCGATACGCTGAAGCTTGAGACGGCAGCAGGCTTACTCGATTGCCGCAGGGACGGACCGCTTGCCTTCACGATTGATATGGGGATGCCCCGCTTCCACTGGCAGGACATTCCCTTAGCCAGGCTGCAAGCCGACACGAAGGCGATTGATTTTCGCTTCACAACCTCGAACGGGAAGACTTTATCGAACCCCGCTTGTGTGAATATGGGCAATCCGCATGCTATTTTCTGGGTCGATGACGTCGAAGCTTACGCGCTGGATGTGAATGGACCTGTCTTAGAACATGATCCGATGTTTCCAGAGCGCGCCAACATCTCGCTCGTAGCGGTTAAAAGCCGGGATCACATCGTCCAAAAAGTGTGGGAGCGCGGCGCGGGCCTGACGCTTGCTTGCGGCTCGGGTGCCTGTGCAGCGGCTGTTGCGGCGGCACGCCTTGGCCTGACGGACCGAAAGGTTCGCGTAACCTTGCCGGGCGGAGACCTTCTAATCGATTGGCGTGAGACGGATGACCATGTGCTGATGACAGGACCCGTTGCGCTTGAACATCGCGGGCAACTCGAAGCGGAATTGTTTCAGGACATGGCCTGATGGGCATTGAGCTTGTCACCTTTGGTTGCCGACTCAACGTCGTTGAATCCGAGGCGATGAAGGTCGCGGCAGAAGCGGCGGGACAAGATGATCTTATCATCATCAACACCTGCGCGGTGACGAGCGAAGCGGTTCGTCAAGCGCGGCAAACCATCCGCAGACTTAAGCGCGAACGGCCCACAGCCAATATTGTGGTGACGGGCTGCGCGGCCCAGATCGAACCCGAGCGCTTTGCCGCCATGGCCGAAGTATCCAGCGTCATCGGCAATGAATCAAAAACAAAGCCGGAAACCTGGGCGGCACTCGCTGATCCTGCCCATGGGTATGAGCGGGTACGTGTCTCGGACATTATGACGGTGAAAGAGCTCACACCGCATCTTGTCGGCGCTTTTGAAAGCCATACGCGCAGCTTTGTTGAGATTCAGAATGGCTGCGACCATCGCTGCACCTTTTGCATCATCCCCTATGGGCGCGGCAATTCACGCTCCGTGCCCATGGGGGCGGTTACCGAGCAGATCGCCAAACTTGTCGATGCTGGCCACAAAGAGGCCGTACTTACGGGCGTTGACCTCACAAGCTACGGCGCGGATTTGCCGGGCGCACCGAAGCTCGGCGCGTTGGTCAACGCCATTTTGCGTCATGTGCCCGATTTAAAGCGGCTTCGGCTTTCGTCGATTGATTCCGTTGAAGCCGATGAGGATTTGATCGACGCGATAGCGACAGAGCAACGCCTAATGCCGCATCTGCATTTATCGTTGCAATCGGGTGATGACCTGATTTTAAAACGCATGAAGCGACGCCATTCACGCGCCGATGCTATCCGCTTTTGCGAAGATATTCGAAAGCTACGGCCCAACATCGCCTTTGGGGCCGACATCATCGCGGGCTTTCCGACGGAAACGGAGGAGATGTTTCAACACTCGCTCGATCTCGTCGATGAATGCGGCTTGGCATTTCTGCACGTGTTCCCCTATTCACCACGCCCCGGCACGCCAGCAGCCAAGATGCCGCAAGTGAAGGGCGATGTGATCAAGGAGCGCGCGCGGCGGTTGCGGGAAAAGGGTGAGGTCGCGCTGAGGCAGCATTTGGAAAAGCTCGTCGGCACCGAGCAGGATATTTTGGTGGAGCGAGGCGGGATCGGGCGCACGCCCTGTTTTACGCCGGTGCGCGTTGGTGACGGATTTGAGGCGGGGACGTTCATCCGTGCGGGGATCAGAAGCACAACCAACAAGGACCTCGAATTATAGTGGTATGGACAGTCGAAATCGTAAATCTCAAATCAAGATAATTGAAACTTCCGATTTTATGAGCTACACTAAATTATGATCGTTTTCGATCCCGATAAAGATAGAGCCAATCTTGTGAAACATGGCGTTTCGCTTGAGCGGGCGTCCGACCTGAAGATCTTGGCGAGGATCGTTGATGATCGTTATTCGGAACCTCGGTTCCGTGCTTATGGAACCATTGACGACGTCTTTTATTGTCTGGCCTATATGATAAGGGACGGCAAAGTGCGTGCCATCAGTTTGCGGCGGGCGCATCTGAAGGAGATAAAACGATATGCCAACCGTTAAGGCTAAGGCCAAAACGATTGATTTAAACGACATAGACAATCCCGAGTGGAGCGCTGCTGATTTCAAGCGAGCCAAAGGTCCTGACAGCCTCTCCGATATCGAATTGACCGCATTTCCCAAAACACGCGGGCGGCCAAAAACGGGAACGGCGAAGCAATTGGTCTCGCTCAGGCTTGAGCAGAGCGTTCTTGACGCGTTGCGGGCAACCGGTCCCGGTTGGCAGAAGCGGGCCAATGATATTTTAAAATCGGCAATGAAGGTGGCTTAAATCCCGATCAAATGGCCGTGGAATACCCACACGCCACCATGCGCCCCACCATATGATCAGGCGCTGGAGCCTCAACCTTAATCGGTGGCTTATTCTTATAGAGCGGGATCGTAATCGAGCGGGCGTGTAGATGCAGCCGCTCGCCAGTGATTTTTCCGTCGCCATAGATCGGGTCACCAATGATCGGCCAGCCCATAGCTTGGGTGTGAACGCGCAATTGGTGGGTGCGCCCCGTGTGGGG
Organism: Hyphomicrobiales bacterium; assembly: GCA_947374125.1. Taxonomy (GTDB): domain Bacteria; phylum Pseudomonadota; class Alphaproteobacteria; order Rhizobiales; family Beijerinckiaceae; genus CAIUPE01. Next base: position 20,269 of record CANCAR010000020.1, read on the forward strand.
CGATAATTCCATTAAGGTGCAACCCTCAGCCCGCCCCATGACTTTCCAACCGGTCTGCGAGGGCAATCCATTCGGATCAGGCTTCATCCACCAACCTTTGGATTGATCCATTCGGCCTAAGGCCAAATCGATAAAGCCTTCATCCTCAGCGGGACCACCCTTCACCACCGCCCAATAGGTTTTCGTCATCAGGCCTTCGCGGAAAAGTTTGGAGAGATCATCCAGCGCCTTGCGGTGGCGACCAAGCACCAAGCAGCCTGACGTATCCTTATCGAGCCGATGCGCCAATTGCGGCGGTTTGGGTAAACCGAATTGCAGAGCAGGAAAATATTGCTCCAAATGCGCGTCGCGGCTTACCGCATTGGGGTGGGATTGATGCACGGGAACACCCGCCGGCTTGTTGATTACCAGCATCAGCGCGTCGCGATAAAGAATACGGCCTTGAATCTCTTCTGGCGTCATGGCCGTTCTGTAGCCCTTCCGTTTGTCGCGGGAAAGCTTTATCGAGAAGACATGAACGATGATACGCCCAAAAAACCCGGCCTGATGTCTCGCCTGTTCGGCGGCGGTGCCGCTGCGCCCACGACTGAGGCGCCCAAACTGAACTGGTGGCAGCGGTTAAAAAGCGGACTCGCCCGTTCCTCCTCCTCGATCGGCCAAGGTATTACCGACCTTTTCACCAAGCGGCGCTTGGATGACGACACGCTGCAGGATTTCGAGGACGTCCTGATCCGCGCCGATCTTG
>CANCAR010000021.1 GCA_947374125.1 Hyphomicrobiales bacterium
TGACAGATTCGGTTTCTGTCTCAAGTAGGGAGCAGGCTCGTTGACGATCCACGTCACTCCGCCCGTTTCGCCGGAGGCTTGTCCGGCGCTGGTTCTCAATGCCGATTTCCGGCCGTTGAGCTATTACCCCTTGTCGCTGTGGAACTGGCAGGACACGATCAAGGCGGTGTTTCTTGATCGGGTAAACATTGTTTCCTTTTACGACAAGACGATCCGCAGCCCGAGTTCGGAAATTCGTCTGCCTTCTGTCGTATCGCTAAAATCTTATATTCCACCGTCAAGGCATCCGGCTTTCACGCGGTTCAACGTGTTTTTGCGCGATAAATTCTCCTGCCAATATTGCGGCCAACGCGATGAGTTGACGTTTGACCACGTCATTCCGCGTTCCAAGGGCGGGCAAACGACCTGGGAGAACGTGGTTGCGGCCTGTTCACCCTGCAATCTATCGAAGGGCGATAAATTGCCCCGCGCCGTCAACATGTTCCCGCTGCAAAAGCCCTATGCGCCGACCGTGTTTGACCTGCATCAGAATGGCCGGTTGTTCCCGCCGAACCATTTGCACGAAAGCTGGTTGGATTATTTGTATTGGGATACGGAGTTGGAGCCTTGATAGGGGCATTGGGCATTCGGCAGTAGTGGATCGGATTGCCCTCATCCTGAGCCACATTGCGAAGCAATGTGAGTCGAAGGGCGTTTGATAAGATAAATGCCGTGGTTCGACACGCTGCTCCGCAGCGGCTCACCATGAGGCTTAATGGTCCTGTAAACCTACTGCCTATTGCCTACTGCCCCATTGCCTGCAACCCCCGCCAACCCCAACGATATCACCGCATTCCAACTGGCGAGCGAAAAGCCAAAAATCCGCATCGCCACTTCGTCGCAGCGGATGATTTTGACGGTTTGCAATTGCTTCAGAAAATCTTGAATGGCGACAGGTTTATCGAGCGGTCCCGTGCAATCCGTAGGGCCGGTGAAAATGCCAAATTCAACGCCAGAATGGTAAGCGGCAATCACCGTTCCGACCAATAACACCACTGCCAGTAAAGCAAGAGCCGAGCGGCCTAGCCATTTTGGGCGCGAGGGCAGGTTCGTCCAAACGGCCACAACGCCTACCGCGATCCCGACATAATGCGGAATACGGCCAATCAGGCAAAGATGGCAGGGTTTTACGCCGAGCACCAATTCGATGAACCAAGCGCCGCCAATCGTGGCAAGCGAGCCAAACAAAACCAGAAGGGCTGCATTAAGCGGCGTTGCGAGGCGAGCAAACATTGGAGATATCCTCAAGCTAATTTGGCAGCAATGACAATACCGAGCACCAAGAACGCAACAATACCAAACACCACCAGTCCGAGACGATTTTCAATGAAATTCCGCATCGGATCGCCAAATTTGTTGAGTAATCCGGCCAGCAGAAAGAAGCGGGCACCCCGGGTTATAAAGGAAAGCAACACAAAAAGCGGGAAATTATAATCCAGTGCGCCTGAAACAATGGTGACGAGTTTAAACGGGATCGGGGTGAGTCCTTTCAAAAGGATCAGCATCGCGCCCCATTTGGCGTAAGACTCCTTGATCGTCTCGACCTTGCCGCCAAGATTATAGAGGTTGAGGATCCACATCCCGACCGAATCGAATAGAAGATGCCCGATCGCATAGCCTAAAATGCCACCCATGACCGATCCGACGGTACAGATAAAAGCATAACGCCAAGCCCGCTCAGGCCGCGCCAAAGCCATAGGCGCTAGCATCACATCGGGAGGTACAATAAAAAACGCACTTTCCGAAAATGCCACAGCCGCCAGCGCCCAAGGCGCGCTTGGTCGGGCGGATAGCGCGACAATCCAGTCATAGAGTTTGCGAAGCATGTATTTCTCGTCAATATCAAATTCATTTCCTTCTCCTTAAAGGAGAAGGTGATCGCGGAGCGATCGGATGAGGTTCTAGAGCTAACATAATTTGCTCAATGCCTAAGAGATATTTGGTGGGATAAACGGAGCTTTAATCTAAGGCATTAGAGCCTCACCCGTCTGCTCCGCAGACGCCCTCTCCTTCAAGGAGGGGGATTTTCATTTAATTTTGTTGATTAACCTTTCCACGGATCAACAACGCTCACACCCATAGGCAAAAAATCTGTAACATTGCGCGTTACAATAACCATCCGATGAACGAGAGCGGAAGCCGCAATGAAAGCATCCCGCTCCGGACGTGGATCAGGAACATGCAGCGCGGCCGAGCGTAAGGCGATAGCCGAATCGACCGGAATCGTCCGATCCGAGAATTCCGGCAGGATATGATGATCCATCCACTGCCTTAAAAGCTTGCCTTGAACCGCATCGCGTCGGACAATCCGCAAAATGCCTAATTCGATCTCCATCAGTGTAATGGCTGAAACATAAAGATTTTCAGCATTTTGTTGCGAAAGCCAAGAGACAACATTTTGATCCGCCTTGCCGCTTCTCGCTTTACGAATTTCTGAAATCACATTTGTATCGAGGATGAACATCAGCTTAAATCAGCCAAACGGGGCAATTGGCGCGATGGGGTAAGGTCAAAATCGATATCATCGAGGCCCGCCATCGCAAGTGCGTCGACAATATTTCTCTTTTTTCCAATCATCGCTTGATAGTCCTTGAAGCTTAAAAGCACTTGGACGGGCTCGCCGCGGTTTGTGATAAATACAGGCCCCTTTTGCGATGCTTTTTGGGCCAAATTGGCGTTTTGCTGAAAGTCGCGGCTGGATAATGTCGTAATGGTCATGATGGGCTCCAACAGTTTAGATTTGTTGGTACATTAGAACAATGCCGATTTTTTTGCAAATAAATGAACCAGTGGCGCTGAACTAACCTAGCCTAATTCCGTTCAAGCAACCGCCGCAAATAATTACGTTCGTCCAACGCACGGTCTGGTTCGCCGAGACGTTTTCGCAATTCTTCAACAACCTCACGGCTACGCTTTTCAAGACTCCCGCCTTTGCCACCTTGTTGTAAAGCGGCCTCGCCGGAATCGCGTCGGCGCGTTGAGCGACCCAAGGGGTCAGTATCGTTGGACGAGCCGTTAGCCTGTCCAGACTCGGGCTGTCCCGCCGGGTTCCTCGCTTGGCCTTTGCCTTGAGAGTTGCCGTCAAGCGATTTGGCGAGGGCTTGTGCCCCTTTTCGCAAGGCTTCAATCGCCTGTCCCTGTGCGCCAAGGGCATCCTGCGTGTCGCCTTCGCCCAATGCGCCTTCGGCATTCTTCATGGCCTCACCAGCTTCGCCAAGCCCCTGTGCGTCTTGGTCTTGCCCACCAAGCTCCTTCAAGCGCTTGCGCATGGCTTCAAGACGATCCTTCAGCTGGCCCTGACGGTCGGCTAACGCCTTGCCGTCCTGCGGCGATCCGGCTTCGGCCTCTCCTTTGCCCTGCTGAAACGTATCATCGCGCAAAGCGCGCTGGTCCCGCATCATGGTATCGAGTTCATCAAGCGCATCGTTCAACTCACGCGTCGAAGGGTCGGCAAGTTGGGGATTGGCCATCTGCAATTGATCAATAATCGCATTGAGGGCTTCCAACATCCGGTTGGCATCTTCTGTGGCACCCCGTTTTGCAAGATCATTCATTCGGTCAATCATCGCCTGAAGATCTTCTGGACGGATCAGTTTACCCGGGCTTTTTTGGTTCTGGCCCGTCTGCTCCCGGTTACCCCGTGCTTTGGCAGCCAGTGATTTGAGATAGGCGTCCAGCGCGGTCTTAAGCTTGTCGGTCATTGCCTTGATCTCATCGGGTGACGCGCCGTTTTCGAGTGCTTTTTTGAGGCCGTCGCGGGCCGCATCTAATGCCCTTTTCTCATCGCCCTGTTCATGGTCCTCAATGGCCAGTGCCAACCGCCACATTAAATCCGCGCTTTCGAGCAGGTCGCTATCCGTCCGTGCTCTGCTGAGATGCTTGTCAATATCGCGTAAGCCGAGATAAGCCCCAGCGTCGGGTAAAAAAAGTTCGGGTGCAATCAGTAAAGCCCTCAACCCGTTGCTCACGTGCTGTCGCTGATCGGGGTCCAAAACCAATAGCCGCCTTTGCTCGACGAGAGCACGGGCGAGGGGGTTGACGAATAGGCGCTGGGGTAGGCGCACGGACAGGGGCGCGGTCACCGCCTCCTGACCCGCCGCATCACGAACCGCCAGCGACAGATCAACGGTTGATCCCGACCAAGGACTCTCCGACGGTTCAATTTTCGTTGTCGCATCGCCTTCACGGGGATCGGCGGGTAAAGCTAGGGGTATGGCAGGCGGGGCAACAAGCGGCGGCCGGTGCCCCAAAAGGGCCCGCGAACCCGCATGCGGGTCACTCACCCGTATGTCGCCAGCCACAAGCCCGTAATCATCGCCCGCTCGGTAGGAAAGTGTCACGCCTGTCCCCGATATCGCAGGGGTGTCATTCATCGCGATATGGGGCGCTTGGTCGATAATCGTTTCAAGCGTCAATTCAGGCAAGGCACGCCCTTCTGAACGCACCGAAAGCCGCGCCGTATCGCGAACGATCCAACGCCATTCTTTACCAGCTACAGGCGAAGAAGGTGCCTGTTCCGCTTTCGCCGTGAGGCCGCCAGACGGATCAACCGCAATGCCGGTCGGATCGGACGCTCTAAGCACAAGCTCTGAACCGACAGGCACCGAAAAATGTCTGGTCTTCGCGTCGGCCCCTGTCTTCATGTCGACGATGATCGGGGGCGAGCCTGTATAGGAGGGCGGATCAATCCAAGCATCCAACCGCGTTGTGACACGATCCGCTCCCGATCCCTGCCAATCGAAAGCGCCATAAAGCCGGGCATCACGCTCGGGCCCCGCGATAAAAAAGGCGGCGAAGGTGATCAGCGGAATCGAAAAGCGAAGCGCATAAGGGTCTTTTTTTACAAGATGGGGGCGCGGCAGCTTAACCCGAAGCCCCCCAACGCGTTCCGATGCGGCTTGTTGGTGTAAGCGCCAGAGCGTTTGCGTCAACGCATCGGTATTTACAGAAGCGAGCGTATCGAGCGCGGCGGTAGCAGGCCGATGCTGTGCGCCCGAATCCTGATCAAGCCGAGCAACACTGTCGCGAAAAGTGGTACGTCCTTCACGCAGCGCCATGAGCACAGCAAGGACGGCGGCAAACGCGAACAAAAAGACGCCAATGATCCGCCCGCCATTGGGTAACACGGCAAAAACACCGAGCCAGGCGAGGGCGAGAAAGAGCGCACCTATGACAATGGCTGACACGACAAAGGGCCAAGCCCGTTCAAAGGCTAAAACAAGGCCTGCTTTGGCAAGCCGCAACGTTAAGGCATGGGGTGACGGTTCGCGTTCAGGCGATGCGGCCTCTGGCAGCTCATCGGTCGGCTTTGCCATCGCGGCGGCCCCTCTGCCCTTCTAAGTCGCAACAATGAGCGTAGATTACAACCAGTTGGGCAATTGATCGAGTCCGATTAAGTCTTCATAGGTTTGGCGTGGGCGGATTAGGGCGAATTCATCCCCTTTGACCAGCACTTCAGGCACCAAGCGCCGCGTGTTATAGGTGCCGGCCTGAACCGCGCCATAAGCTCCCGCTGATAGAATCGCCAGCAGATCGCCCGATTGCTGGATCGGCAAATCGCGACCCAAGGCCATGTAATCGCCCGATTCGCAGACGGGGCCTACCACATCCGCAACGATCCGTTCTTGGTGGGTTGATGGCTCCTTGATCGGTTTGATATCGTGGAACGCTTCATACAGCGTAGGGCGAATAAGGTCATTCATCGCCGCGTCGACAATCATAAAGCTCTTGCCATCGCCGGATTTCATATAGACGATTTTGGTTACCAAAATACCGGCATTGGCCACCAGTAAGCGGCCGGGTTCGAGCACCAGCTTTGCGCCCAAATGGCCGAGACGTTTTTTGATGACCGCTGCATAAAGGTCCGGATGCGGCGGCGGCGAATTATCCGGCCGATATTGCACGCCAAGTCCACCGCCTAAATCGAGATGGTCGATCACATGGCCATCGGCGCGAAGCTCGGCTACAAAATCGGCGAGCAAAGCGAAGGCATCATCAAACGGCTGCAAATCGGTAATTTGGCTGCCAATATGCATATCGACGCCGGAAACATGGATTCCCGGCAGGCTTGCTGCTTCGCTGTAGACCTCGCGGGCGCGTGAAATTGGCACGCCAAATTTATTCTCACTCTTACCGGTCGAGATTTTGGCATGAGTCTTTGCATCGACATCTGGGTTCACGCGCAGTGAGACCTTGGCGGTTAAGCTCTTGGCCGAGGCAATGGCAGAAATCCGATAAAGTTCTGGCTCGGACTCGACATTGAAGCAGTGGATCTGCTCATCAAGCCCATAGGCGATTTCACGGTCGGTTTTACCAACGCCGGAAAAGGTGATTTTAGAACCCGGCACGCCAGCGGCCCGCGCGCGATGTAACTCGCCTTCTGAAACCACATCCATACCGGCGCCAAGGCGGGCGAAGGTTTTGAGCACGGCCTGGTTAGAATTGGCCTTCATAGCATAACACACCATGGCGTCTACATCGGCAAAGGCTCCGGAAAAGACGCGGTAGTTTTTTTCGAGTTCTGCGGTCGAGTAGCAATAAAACGGCGTTTCCACAGCAGCGGCAATCGAACGGAGATCGACATCTTCCGCGCTGAGAATACCGTCGCGATACGAAAAAGAAGACATTTGAGGGACTCTTTAAGCGTCAGAGAAGAAAATCAAGGAAGAAGGGCTTCTTTGGTACTTCTTGTTTCGGGCTTGACGGCGCCGTTTGTTTAGGGATCGGCGTCATCGGCGCAGCGGTATCTGTGCTTGATGTCGCGGCATCAGGTACCTTGGCAGAGGGGAGTTCAAGGGGACCCTTGCGGCCGCACCCTGCGATAGCAAGCGCCACGATAAGCACGATGGCAGTGATGGGTCGAGATATCGGGCGCAAGGCTTAGTCTCCTCGTGAAATGCGATCATAGCCGAAGTGCACGGATGAGCGAAAGCTCAACATGAGCGCTTTTCGCGTGCCAGTTTGGCGATCCACCGTTTCGCCTCGCGCCGCACATTGGCGGGCGCTGTGCCGCCAAAGCTCGTGCGGCTTTTCACCGATTTATCAACGCCGAGGACGGCAAACACATCGACCGTGATCTTCGGTTCAACCGATTGCATCTCTTCAAGTGTCAGCTTTTCTAAGCCTATCTTTTTTTCAGACGCCAAGCCCACAATCCGCCCTGTGACGTGATGCGCGTTGCGGAAGGGCATTTTAAGCGTGCGGACGAGCCAATCGGCCAGATCGGTGGCCGTTGCATAGCCAGAACCCGCGGCCTTTTTCATGGCTTTAGTATCCGGCGTCATATCGCGCACCATGCCGGACATCGCTGCTAGGCAGAGCGAGAGCGAGTGAAGCGCGTCAAACGTGCCCTCTTTGTCTTCCTGCATATCTTTCGCATAAGTCAGCGGTAGGCCCTTCATAACGATCAGCAGCGCCGTTAATGAGCCGATGATGCGGCCCGATTTAGCGCGCACCAACTCGGCGGCATCCGGGTTACGCTTTTGTGGCATGATGGATGAGCCGGTGGTGAATTTGTCCGATAAAGCCACAAGGCCGAATTGCGGCGTTGTCCAGATGACAATTTCTTCCGCGAACCGAGATAGATGCATGGCGCAGATGGAAGCTGCGGATAAGGCTTCCAACGCAAAATCGCGATCCGATACGCTATCGAGCGAATTCGCGGTGGGGCGATCAAAGCCGAGCAACTCAGCCGTCATATGCCGGTTAATCGGGAACGAGGTTCCAGCAAGGGCTGCAGCACCCAGCGGGTTTTCATTCATCCGCTTGCGCGCATCCTTCACGCGGCCGCGATCCCGGCCCAACATCTCGACATAGGCCATCAGATGATGGCCGAAGGTGACGGGTTGAGCCGATTGCAAATGCGTGAATCCGGGCATGACGGCTCCGGCAAATTCCAGCGCCTTTTCGGCAAGGGCGGATTGCAGGTCTGCCATTTGCAAATCCAGCGCATCGAGCGTATCACGCACCCAGAGCCGCATATCGGTGGCGACCTGATCATTGCGCGAGCGGGCAGTGTGGAGGCGGCCTGCGGCAGGGCCGACAATCTCGGCAAGGCGCGATTCGACATTCATGTGAATATCTTCCAGCGCACGCGAGAAGGTGAATGAGCCTGATTCAATTTCGGCCTCGACGGAATCCAACCCCTTTGCGATGGCCGTTGCGTCGGCTGCCTCAACAATGCCCTGTTTGGCGAGCATGGCGACATGCGCGCGCGAACCTGCGATATCTTGCCGCCACAAGGCCTTGTCGAATTCGATGGAGGCGTTGATATCTTCCATGATCGCGTCGGGACCTGATAAGAACCGTCCACCCCACATCTGATTACTCATCGTTTAGCTCTTTCTCTCATTTGAACGGACCACGCCGATGCCTACTCGCCTCTCCCTCTCCAAACGCTCGATGACTGCACTTGTGGCGCTCGTGCTGGTCGGGATCGCGGGGCTTGCGCTTGTCCTATACGGGAAAGCAGGGGGCTCGGGCAATCAGGCAGCAGGGGAATGCAGTGCTTCGGCGCAAAAATCTGACTCTTTAGCGCCGTTGGCGAAGGGGGAGATCGCAGGCTTACGGCTGGTTAAGGTGCCGCGCCCAGCATCTGAGATTGAATTTGAGGGTCCAAATGGTCCGTTAACGCTCGCCAGTTTCCGAGGTCGCACGGTGTTGTTCAACCTCTGGGCCACTTGGTGCGTGCCATGCCGCACCGAAATGCCGTCGCTGGATCGGTTGCAAACCGAGCTTGGCGGCGCTGATTTCGCGGTTGTGGCGTTGAATATGGATACCCGCAATGTAGAAAAAGTACCAGCGTGGTTGAAGGATAACCAGATTTCGGCGCTAACGCTTTACACGGATCAGCAGGGCAAGGCTTTTCAAAGCTTAAGGAAAGAGGGCTTGGTAACGGGATTGCCGACGACGCTTGTGGTGGATGATAGAGGCTGTCTGCTGGCCGAAATGGCCGGGCCTGCGGAGTGGGCGGGGGCAGAGGCTACCGCTTTCTTGAAGGCGGTGATGGGGCGGTAATCAACCATAAATATCGCTTCTATGGCCCAATTCAATGACGAGGATCACCATTTTCTGATCTTCAAGAGAGCAGATCAGCCGATAATCGCCGACGCGATAGCGCCATTTTCCGGAAAATTTTCCCTGCATAGGCTTTGCTAGACTGAGCGGTTGTTGATGAACCGCTACCCGATTGTCCATAAAATCGACAATCCGCTGTTGTGTCGTTTTATCGATTTTCCTCAACGACCGCAGTGCCCTAGCGGAATATTCAATTATCCAAGCCAAGCATTTGCCTCACTTCGGAAGACGTAAAAGTTTTCTTGTCAGAATTTTCCCATTCGTTGACGGCTTCGTCCGCCCAAAGCTGATCGTCGATGTCTTCCATCGCGGTCAACAGCGCTTTTTCGGCTAGCTCGTCGCGACTCAGACCGAGCTTAATGGCAAGCCGGTCAAGCTCGTCGATGACTTCCTTACGCAGAGCAATGGCTCCATAAGGCGTAAGCTTTTTCGCAGTTGAAGCGGGCATGACAACCGATCTCCGAGACAACAAGACCCGCAAGATACACCAAAATGGCGCAGACTGCGAGCCTAATGCGTTTATAATGCTTGGCCCAGCTCAGGGTGAGGGGAAATTAAGCCTTAGCGGGCATTGTCGCGGCGATGCCATGCTCGTTCAAGTGTGCTACCAGCTCACCCGATTGGAACATTTCACGGACGATGTCGCAGCCGCCGATGAATTCGCCCTTCACGTAAAGCTGAGGGATGGTCGGCCAATTGGCGTAATCCTTGATGCCTTGGCGCAAATCAGCGTCTTCAAGCACATTGATGCCTTTGAAGTTCACGCCGATATAGTCGAGGATTTGCACGACTTGCCCGGAGAAGCCGCACATCGGGAATTGGTGAGTGCCCTTCATGAACAGAACGACATCGTTGGAGGTGATTTCGGATTTGATCGTCTCTTGAGCGCTCATTGGCGTGGTCCTTTGTTCCCGCGTTCAAGGCGCGGTGTGTTCGGAATATCAGCTTCTTTACGCCAAATGGCCCTTCGGCGTCAAAGTGGCAATGGCTTTGGTGATGTCAAAATTTTCGTCCAGAAGGTCTGCTACCGTTAGAGGACAATGTTCCGGTAGAGCTTCGGGTGAAAAGTTAGGCTCGTCTGACAGCACAACGCTAGCCTCGCGACGTGCCCGTTGCCAGAGGGCTTCGCCGTCTATCTTCAGGGCCATTGACGGCGTGTAGTCTTCACGAATATCGCCGAGCCAAGTTATAATTTCGGAACGCCAGTGCGTTGAAGCCTGTGTATCCGGTAGCGCTGCAAGTTTGATGAGATGCAAAAAAACCAGCCGAATGGCGCTCGTAACGGCGCGTGTTTCTGATCGTCCCACGGTTTCGATTTCTTCGGCAATATTGTCCCAATCGATAGGGTTGGATGCGGGGGGTGTTTGACGTGCGACGTTTCGCAACAAGGCGGACTGCTCCTCCGCCCAGGCGACGATATCGGTCTCGTAGGACGCGGCTTTACCCATTCCCCCCTCTTTACGGTGCAGGTGCCGACGTCGTCAAAGCCAAAGCATGCAAAACGCCGCCCATATTGCCTTGCAGCGCGGCGTAAACCATCTGGTGTTGAGCCACACGCGTCTTGCCGCGGAACGCTTCTGAAACGACGGTTGCGGCGTAATGATCGCCATCGCCCGCCAGATCTTTGATTTCGATAACGGCATCCGGAAAGGCCGTTTTAATCATGGTTTCGATATCAGAGGCTTTCATGGCCATGGTGTCGTGATCCCGTCAGAGTTCGCCAGCCATATAGGAGGGCAGCCAGTTTTCATGCGCATTGTGTAATTCTGTCAGTGATATGGGCATTTCTCCGGGTAGCGTCAATGTATCGCCGCCGGTTTTGCCGATCACCGTCATGATCACCAAGGCTGCGCCGGTCGCAACAACGGCGCCAACGCGGCGTGAGATTTCATCCAAAGCCTCTTTGTCCTGAACCGTTACAACGTAACGGGCCTGATCCTCGCCAAAGAGTTCGGCGTGGGCGGGAAGGCCAAAGGGCAGAGCCGCAATCGTTGCACCAATACCGCCCGCCATGGCCATCTCAGCGACGCCGACGGCCAATCCGCCATCAGAGAGATCATGCACAGCGGTAACAAGCCCGTCCTTGATGAGGCCGAGCACGAGTTCGCCAATGAGTTTTTCCATCAAGAGATCGACGGGGGGCGGCGCACCGTCTTCACGACCTGCAATTTCCGCCAACCAGCTCGAGGAGCCGAGCCAGCCGGTGGTTTCGCCTAAGAGAACAATAATCTCATCTTCGGATTTGAACGCCAGCGACATGGAATGTGTGACATCGTCAAGCACACCTACGCCGCCTATCGTTGGCGTTGGCAAAATGCCGCGCCCATTGGTTTCATTATAAAGCGATACATTGCCCGACACGACGGGGAAGTCGAGCGCTTCGCAGGCAGCGCCAATCCCACGGATGCAATAAACTAGTTGCCCCATATAGTCGGGCCGCTCGGGATTGCCGAAATTGAGATTGTCCGTAATCGCCTTGGGTGTGCCGCCCACCGCGATGATGTTGCGATAGGCTTCTGCGACGGCCTGTTTACCACCTTCGAACGGGTCGGCCTCGCAATAGCGCGGCGTCACATCGGAGGTGAGCGCCAACCCGCGCGGGCCCTCGCCGACGCGCACAACGGCAGAATCACCACCCGGTTGCTGCACCGTATTGCCCAAGATCAGATGGTCATATTGCTCCCATACCCAACGCTTGGAGGCGAGATCGGGAGAGCCGATGAGCTTGAGGAGAGCGTCGCGGTTCGATATCGGCGAAGGAATTTTTTTCGCGTCGAGTACGGGACGTTTTGCCGTCTCGACATAAGGGCGATCATAGAGCGGGGCTTCATCGCCCAGTTCCTTGATCGGCAGATCGGCCATCACCTCGCCTTTGTGTTTGACCACAAAGCGCAGCGTATCGGTGGTTTTGCCGACAATGGCGAAATCGAGGCCCCATTTGACAAAAATCGCCTCGGCTTGCTTTTCTTTGGCAGGATCCAGCACCATGAGCATGCGCTCTTGGCTTTCGGACAGCATCATCTCGTAGGCCGTCATGCCTTCTTCGCGGCAGGGGATTTTGTCGAGATCAAGCTCAATGCCGAGATCGCCTTTGGCGCCCATTTCAACGGCGGAGGAGGTGAGACCCGCAGCGCCCATATCCTGAATGGCGATCACAGAGCCGGTTTGCATCAGCTCTAGGCAGGCTTCGAGTAACAGTTTTTCGGCGAAGGGGTCACCGACCTGCACGGTCGGGCGCTTTTCATCCGCTGCATCATCGAAAGCCGCGGATGCCATGGTTGCACCATGAATGCCATCGCGTCCGGTTTTCGAGCCGAGATAGACGATGGGATTACCGACGCCGGTGGCTTTGGCGTAAAAAATCTCATCCGATTTCGCGATGCCCACCGCCATTGCATTGACGAGGATATTGCCATCATAGCGGGTATGGAAGCCCATTTGACCGCCCACCGTTGGCACACCGAAGGAATTTCCGTAGCCGCCAATGCCCGCAACCACGCCGGATACAAGGTGGCGGGTTTTGGGGTGATCGGGCGAGCCGAAACGAAGCGCATTAAGGCAAGCAATAGGCCGCGCGCCCATCGTAAAGACGTCGCGTAAAATGCCGCCAACCCCTGTTGTCGCACCTTGATAAGGCTCGATATAGGACGGGTGGTTGTGGCTCTCCATTTTGAAAACACAGGCCAATCCGTCGCCGATATCAATCACACCCGCATTTTCGCCCGGGCCTTGAATGACCCAAGGCGCTTTGGTGGGCAGGCCGCGCAAATGCAGTCGCGAGGATTTATACGAACAATGCTCGTTCCACATGGCCGAGAAAATGCCGAGCTCGGTAAGCGACGGTTCGCGACCGATGAGCTTTAAGATACGCTCATATTCGTCGGGCTTGAGGCCGTGTTGGGCGACGAGATCGGGGGTAATGGCAATCGCGTTTTTCATTAGGCGGCTCCCCGGAGTGTGGAGAGACTTTCAAATAATCCGCGGCCATCCGTGCCGCCGACAAGTCTCTCGATCAGGTTTTCGGGGTGGGGCATCATGCCGAGCACGTTGAGGCGATCCGAATAGATACCGGCAATGTCGTTGAGCGAACCGTTAGGGTTGCCCGCTTTGGTATCACCCTCAGCCGTGCAATAGCGAAACGCCACGCGGTTTTCACCTTCTAAGCGTGTGATCGTATCGGCGTCTGCGACATAATTGCCTTCGCCATGGGCAATCGCGACCTTGATGATCTGGCCTTGATTGTAAGCCGAGGTGAAGGCCGTATCGGTGCGGCCAACTTTCAGATGCTGCATTTTGCAGATGAATTTAAGACCAGCATTGCGCATAAGAACGCCGGGGAGCAGGCCGGATTCAACCAATATCTGAAATCCATTGCAGATACCGAGTACCAAGCCGCCTTTGGCAGCGTGCGCCCGCACCGCATCCATCACAGGCGCGCGGGCGGCAATCGCACCGCAACGCAGATAGTCGCCATAGGAGAACCCACCAGGCAGAACGACAAGATCGGTTCCTTTGGGCAATTCCGCGTCTTGATGCCAGATGGCGGCGGGCTCGTGGCCGGTTGAGCGACGAAGCGCGCGGATGACGTCGCCTTCACGGTTCGATCCGGGGAATGTGATAACAGCTGATTTCATCGCGACAATCCTTTCACCCAAGGATTTCGATGCGGTAATTTTCAACCACCGTGTTCGCCAGAAGCTTTTCGGCAGCCGCTTTTAGCAGTGCCTCAGCATCGGATTTATTCGTCAATGACAGCTCGATATCGAACACCTTGCCTTGGCGGACGCTATCAACGCCTTCGAGGCCGAAGGATTTGAGCGCACCTTCGATGGCTTTGCCCTGAGGATCCAGCACGCCGTTTTTGAGGGTGACGGTAACGCGGGCTTTCATGGGCAGAACTCGCTCAATAAGGGCTTCAGGGTACAAGCGACTCAGCTTCGATAATCGCCGTTGATTTCGACATACTCTTTTGTGAGATCGCAGGTCCAGACGGTGAATTCACTTTTTCCAAGGCCAATATCGATCCCGATGTCGATTGTTTGCTGTTTCATCAGCGCGGAGACGGTTGCTTCATCATAAGAAGCGTCCCTCGCGCCTTTGTGCGCCACGCGAATGCCGCCGAACGAGATCGAGAGTCTATCGCGGTCGGCGGGCTCGCCTGCTTTGCCGACGGCTGCAACGATGCGGCCCCAATTGGCATCTTCGCCCGCAATTGCGGTTTTAAGCAGCGGTGAATCAGCAACCGATTTGGCTATTTTCTTGGCAGAAGCGGTGCTCCTAGCGCCCTTAACGGTGATGGACACAAAATGCCGCGCACCTTCGCCGTCTTTGACGACTTGGTGGGCGAGATTGGTGAGCAACTCATCCAGCGCCTTGCGGAAGCCCAACAATCTTTTGTCCGAGGCTTTGTCGATCCGTGGCGCGCCACGCTGTTCAGCGGCACCTGTAGCAAACAGGATCAGCGTATCAGAGGTGGAGGTATCGCTATCCACCGTAATCGCGTTGAACGAGGTGGCCGTGCCTTTCGTGAGCAGGGACTGCAACACGTCGTGCTCAATTGGCGCATCGGTAAACACAAAAGATAGCATGGTCGCCATATCCGGCGCGATCATGCCCGCCCCTTTGGCAATACCATTGATGGTAACGGTGACGCCGCCAAGCTCGGTGGTAACGGAAGCGACCTTCGGATAGGTATCCGTCGTCATGATCGCCTTAGCGGGCTCGATCCAAGGAGTAGATTTGAGCTTTTTTGCTGCTTTTTGGAGTGGTCCATCGAATTTCGAAGCATCCAAGGGTTCGCCGATTACACCGGTCGAGGCTAGAACAATCTCGCGTGGCTTGCAGCCGAGTGCTTCAGCTGCGATGCCCGCGGTCGCTTTAACCGTCTCCTTACCGGCCTTGCCGGTAAAGGCGTTGGCATTGCCGGAATTCACCACCAAGCCCCGCGCTTTGCCTGATTTCAGCACATCCCGGCACCAATCAACCGGAGCCGAAGGGCATTTTGAGCGGGTAAAGACACCTGCCGCCTGTGTTCCCTTGGAAAGAGCCACCAGCAACACGTCAGTACGGTCTTTGTACTTAATCCCCGCCGAGGCGGTGGCAAAACTCACCCCCTCGATCACTGGAAGTTCTGGATAATCCTTCGGTGCAAGCGGGGAGATGGCTGTCGACATGGCTTGGCTCTTGGGTTTTAGGCCTTCAGGTTTAGGTCACTGAGCAGCAGGAGCTGCTGGAGGATCAATCCGCTCAATTTTTGCAGTTGAGCGCAAGGTCTTTAGCGTTTCCTGCTGCGTGCGGCGGAACATAAACTGTTCAATCTGGTCCTTTACCTCTTCATAAGTCGGTACAGGCTTTTCACGCTTTTCGGTCATCTTGATGACGTGGAAGCCGAACTGGCTCTTTACCGGATCCGAAATCTGGCCCGGCGCTAAAGCAAAAGCGGCGGTCGAAAATTCTGGAACCATGCGTTCCTTCGTGAAGAAGCCCAGATCACCGCCCTGTTTGCCCGAGCCAGGGTCTTTTGATAGCTCGGCAGCCAATTTGGCGAAGTCTTCACCGGCCTTCAACCGCTTCACAATATCTTTGGCCTGATCTTCCGTTTCGACCAGAATATGGCTTGCCCGAACTTCCGTCTCTGGCTTCAGGCTTTTAACCGTGTCAGCATACAGGGCTCGCATGGACGTGTCCGTCACGGCCTTTTTTGCCTCTACCGCGTTAAATTCCTCAAACAGCATCCGATCAGTTTGATATCCAAGGCGGCGTTTAAAGTCGGCATCGTCGGTGAGCTTTGCATCACGCGCCGCCTTTGCCGCCAGACGAATATCCGTAATATAGCTGATGGCATATTCCCGACGCTGCGCTTCCGGAATTTGCTGGATCGATTCGCCCAAATCCGTGAGTGCCATTATCACATCGGCTTCGGTGATATCCGTATCGTTCACTTTTGCAACAACATGATCGGGTTTGTTTTGCGCAATGGCCGGTGAAACCACGCCAAAACTGGCCAGACCAACGCATAAAACAGCAAAACGGAGCAAATGCTTATGAGACGACATGTGTGATCCTTTGGGTGTCGCGAGAGGTTATTTATGGAAGCCATGACCGAAGCGGCGGCTCCTTGCAAGCGCTCTGGGCCCACCTGTTTGAAAAAATCGCTTCGATACCTATCTATGAAAAGCTTTGTAGGTCAAAATGCTCACGCCAAAATGCGCAAGTATGGTCGCCTTGCGGAAATATTGCGGCTATAGAAGTCGCCAAACATAATGTGGCTGGTTCGGGTTTTCCGAACCTTTGCGGATGATAAAGGGTCTTCTATGTTCGGCGCACTCGCCAAAAAGATTTTCGGCTCGGCTAATGACCGCAGGCTGAAGACATTTTCTCCTAAGGTTCAAGCCATCAACGCGCTAGAAAGCGAAGTGGCCGCTTTGTCCGATGATGCGTTGCGTGCCCGGACGGACGAGTTCCGTGCTCAGCTTGCGGCCGGTAAATCACTGGATGATATCCTTGTCCCCGCCTTTGCAACGGTACGCGAGGCAGCCAAACGCGTCCTTGGCCAGCGCCATTTCGATGTGCAGTTGATCGGCGGTATGGTGCTGCACGAGGGTTCCATCGCCGAAATGAAGACGGGCGAGGGCAAGACGCTCGTTGCGACCTTGGCGACCTACCTCAACGCGCTGTCGGGTAACGGCGTGCATGTGATCACGGTCAACGACTATCTCGCCCGACGCGATTCGGAGTGGATGGGACAGGTTTACCGCTTCTTGGGTCTAACCGTCGGCGTCATCGTACATGGGCTCGACGATTCCGAGCGCGCAACCGCCTATGCTGCGGATATCACCTATGGAACGAACAACGAGTTCGGCTTCGATTATCTCCGCGACAATATGAAATACGAGCTCGCCCAAATGGCGCAGCGCGGACATAATTTTGCGATTGTCGACGAAGTCGATTCGATTTTGGTCGACGAAGCGCGCACGCCTTTGATCATTTCCGGCCCATTGGACGACCGGTCCGAGCTTTATAATTCGATTGATGTGATCATTCCTCGCCTTACGCGCGAGCATTATGATTTGGACGAAAAACAGCGTTCCGTATCGCTCACCGAGGCCGGTAATGAGAAGATCGAAGAATTACTCGCCGAAGTGGGGTTGTTGAAAGAGGGCTCCCTCTATGATGCGGCCAATGCGACGCTGGTGCATCACGTTAATCAGGCCTTGCGCGCGCACTCTTTGTTTCAGCGCGACAAGGACTACATCGTCCGCAACGACGAAGTCGTGATCATTGACGAGTTTACTGGCCGTATGATGCCCGGTCGCCGCTATTCCGAGGGCCTTCATCAGGCGCTTGAGGCCAAAGAAAAAGTTGCCATCCAGCCTGAAAACCAGACTCTAGCCTCCATTACCTTCCAAAACTATTTCAGGCTCTATGACAAGCTCGCTGGCATGACCGGAACAGCCGCGACCGAGGCTGACGAGTTCATGGACATTTATAAGCTCGATGTCGTCGAAATCCCGACCAATCTCGTGGTGTCCCGTATCGACGAGGATGATGAAGTCTACCGCACGTCGGAAGAAAAAAACCGCGCGATTGTTCGCGAGATTGAGGCAGCCGTTGAAAAAGGCCAGCCCATTCTGGTCGGCACCACATCGATTGAGAAGTCGGAAGTACTCGGCGAGGTGTTAGAGAAGCACGGCTACAAGATGATCGATTTTACCGATCCAAAAGCGCTGTTGCCGCTCTATGAATCCGCGCGTACCGGCAAGCCTTCGAAAACATTTGCTATTCTGAACGCCCGTTTCCACGAGCAGGAAGCCTATATTGTTGCCCAAGCCGGCGTACCTGGTGCGGTAACGATTGCGACAAATATGGCCGGTCGCGGTACGGATATTCAGCTCGGCGGTAACATTGCGATGCGGATCCGCCATGAATTGGTGGATATGGCCGAGGGGCCGACGCGTGATGCTGCCGAAATCGCCATTCGCGCGGAAGTCGCTGAGCTCAAGCAAAAGGCGCTGGCCGCCGGTGGGCTTTACGTGGTCGGCACCGAGCGCCATGAAAGCCGCCGTATCGATAATCAGCTTCGTGGCCGCTCCGGTCGTCAGGGCGATCCGGGTCGCTCGAAATTCTATCTGTCGCTGCAAGATGATTTGATGCGGATTTTCGGCTCCGATCGCATGGACGGTATGTTGCAGAAATTGGGCCTTGCCGAGGATGAAGCCATCATCCATCCTTGGATCAACAAGGCCATCGAAAAGGCGCAGCAAAAAGTCGAGGCGCGCAATTTCGATATCCGCAAAAACATCCTCAAATATGATGACGTGATGAACGACCAGCGCAAGGTCGTGTTCGAGCAGCGCCGTGAATTTATGGCGGAAGAAAGCGTGCGCGAAACCATCGATGAGATGCGTCACGCCGTGCTGGATGATCTCGTTGCCACCAGCATCCCAGAAGGGGCTTATCCCGAACAATGGGACGTTCCCGGTTTGGAAGAAGGCGTTTCAAAGGCGCTTGGTCTTAATCTTCCCGTCGCCGATTGGGCGAAGGAAGAAGGCATAGCGGATGAGGAGTTGCGCGAGCGGCTCCGAACCGCGTCGGACGAGGGCTATGCCCGCCGCATCGAGCGGAACACGCCCGATGTGATGACCTATGTTGAAAAGCAAGTCTTGCTGCAGACACTGGATCACCTCTGGCGCGAGCATTTGGTGACGCTTGACCATTTGCGTCAGGTCATCGGCTGGCGCGGTTACGCGCAGCGTGACCCGTTAAACGAGTATAAACAGGAAGCTTTTGATCTCTTCAACGGCCTCGTTACCCATTTGCGTGAGCAGGTAACGGGACAATTGATGCGGATTGAAGTGATGTTCCAAGCGCCCTCACCACCCCCTCCTCCGGTGATGGAAATGGTGCATACCAATCCGATCACGGGTGAAAACGAGGAAACGCTTGCCAATCTGGCCTTCGCAAGCCCGGCTGCGACGCCTGAGCGAAAGGCAACCGATCCCGCAACATGGGGTCGCGTTGGCCGTAACGAGCCCTGCCCCTGCGGTTCGGGGAAGAAGTACAAGCACTGCCACGGAATACTGTCATAGCATTGATTTAACTAGTTTTTTTACGTCATAATCTAAGGTATTGCACCTGCACAAGACCTGTGCAAATATGGGTTCATGTGCATATCTGTGCAGAACCTGTGCAAGTACTATGGAAGATGCAACGCGAATAGCTGATGGTATTGGTGTCGTATATAAACGCGCAGGCGTGTATTACGTTCGCGTTCGCATAGCACCTAACAAGTATATCCACCGCACTCTTAAAACATCTAACAAGCAATTAGCTATCAAGGCTGGTATCAAGTACTGCCATAAGCTTGAGGCGCGCACTGAGCTTGGTGTTCCTGTAACCATAAAGAAGTTTGTTGACGTTATTAACGAGTATGAAGAATTTAGAGAGCGCGAGAAAAAGCAAGGTCGTACTAAAGATAGTATGATGAGGCAGATAACGCGCGTATCTAAGTTTTGGCGCGAGTTTGCAGGCAAGCGACTAATTACCGAAGTCAACAACGCGACCTTTGAAGAGTTTGTCGATTGGCGTCGAAACTATTATCATCGCAAGACGGCAGCTGAGCTTAAGCTAATCAGAAACTATAAGCTAAACCCGACTGACAAGACCATGCAGTGGGAAGTCATGCTGGGCAAGGCAATCATCAAGTGGGCTTATGGTCGTGGCTATCGTGGTCGTGAACCTGATCCAACTTATGTTTATAAGATAAAGAAACGGCGCGTGCGCCCAGCGTTTGAATTAAGTGAATACAGGATACTTTGGCGAGCGCTGATAAAGTGGGAGCGCGATTGTGAAGTCGAAGAGTATAAGCATACACGACAGCTCTTGCGCGACTATGTGCTCATACTATCCAATAGCGGCATGCGCGTCGGTGAGGCCAATAACCTGAAGATTAAGGACGTCCAGCCTTTTAAGGATCGGCTTGGACGCAAGAACTATCGTTTGATTGTTAATGGAAAGACTGGACTTCGTGATGTCATACCACGCACGATCACGGTGAAGTATATAGACCGACTTATGGCTCGCAAGACCAATCCTAAGCCTAACGATTGGCTATTTGCCATGAAGGACGGCAGTAAGATCATCACTCTGATAGATCAGTTTGATAAGGTTACAGAGATGGCTGGATTGCGCGTCAATAGCCATGGTCTCAAGTTTAGCCTGTATAGCTTGCGGCATTTTTATGCAGTCATGGGATTGCGTAACGAGGTCGGCGTGTTTGATATCGCGCGGAATATGGGAACAAGCGTTCAGATTATCCAAGACTATTATGGCAAGCAAGCTACGCCACTAGCTAATGCCACGGCGCTCGGTGGATTATCACGCCGACACCGCAGAGATAGGGTTGACGTTGAGAGTTGAGCATCGTCGTTACGATAAGAGCGCAGCTAACACTGCGCTCTTATCTAATGAATTATGCGGCCTTAGCGCGTGTTGCTTTACGCTTATTGTTGATTGATGTGATATGATTATCTAGTTCGCCGTTTGCTGCAGCAAGTATCAGCTTCTGCAATAGATCAGGTAAGCTAGCCACATCATTGACAGCGATGGCTGATTTGCCCTTCTCGAATTCGATTGGCTTGTTCGCCCATCTGATGACAAGCACCACGCCATCTTCCGTTGTTTCCCACCAACGCTTGAGACGCTTCTCTACTTCAAGCTGATGTTTGACACCATCATCAGTGATAGCCCAATGACGTTTAAGTACCACATGTCGCTTAC